>JADFNE010000019.1 GCA_022563535.1 Myxococcales bacterium | reverse complement strand
CCGACGAGGAAATCGGTCAGCCTACAGCACAGGCTATCACTGTACAAGCTATAGAAGGTGGCGAAAGATTCATCGCCCTCGGTGGCCTCGACCCCAATGGTGATCCCCTTGTGGCCACCATAACGAGCATTTCCGATGATGTTGCGCTCTTTCAATTCGATACGGGCGATCCCATTGTGCCCTTTACAGAGCTCACCACAGCTGACAACCTCGTGATTTTCATTCCTGAAGAGGGGAGCACAGAGCCTTTGTTCACCTACAAGGTTTCTGATGGCACCAGTGACTCCGATGACGCCACTGTCAACATCATCGTGGAACCGTTGAGGCTGGTGGGCAACACCCTACCTGCGGCGGAGCCCGTGTCTGTCACCACGATGCCTGATACGCCTGTCTATTTCGCTCTCCTTGGCACAGACCCCGATCAGATGCCGTTACGGGTGAAGATCGACGAGCTGACAGGTCTTCCTTCTAATGGCAGGCTGTTCAACTTCGATGAGAGCGCTGTGGATAGCATTGGTGATGCGATCACGGCTTTCGATCCCTATGTTCACGACATACAGAACCGGGTAGTCTTTGTACCCTTCGAGGGGGCGGAAGGTTCCGGCTCCGACCTGAAGGATCAACTCAGCGCGCTCGATTCCTCGGGCCTCGAGTGTTTGAAACACAGATTCGCTGAAGTGAAGGCCGGCGGTGGGTGCGGCGACGGCGCCCGACACCCGGGCGTAGATGGTCTGGTAGCGCTCGCGGTCCTGGCTTGCCCGGTCTGCATTGGGTCGGCGGATGTAGGGCGGGAGCGGGGGTTCGCCGACCGAATAGGGGTCGGCCCCGGGTTCAAAGCCGAGTACCACCTCACCGCGTTCGCCCACGCTTACGATTTCTGCCGGAAGCGACCGGTTCGCCGGACCAAACGACATACGGATTCCCGGGCGCAGGCGTCCACTCACTCTGAGCATGGCGCGATACTGCGCAGTTGCAGGCTGTGCGTCCGGGGACCCGGGCAGAGCGCCCAACAAGAGTGCCTCGACGGCGCCACCGCTTTCGCGTCGACCGCGCAGGCGGGCCGGGACGACCCGGGTCGCGTTGACGACGAGGAGATCTCCGGGTTCGAGCCGATCGGCGAGTTCGCCAAACGTCGCGTGTTCACATGAAGCTTCGCCCGCAGGGTTGGCGCGATTCAAGACCAGCAGTCGCGCCGCGTCGCGCCGTGGGCACGGCTGTTGCGCGATGCGCTCGGGAGGAAGCTCGAAGTCGTAGTCGTCGAGGTTGATCTTGAAGTTGAGGTTTACGTCGAGATCTATGGACGGATCGCTGTCGTTGGCGAGGGCGGACATGTTCAGTCGCTGGCCCCGACGGACGGCACGGCAGAAGGCGCAGTGTTGCTCGACCCGTTTGCGATCACGGAAAACAGGTTTGGCGCGGGTGCCGCGGCGTTCGCGTCATAGATCGCGTCGTAGGAGAAGAGGGCGTCACCCCCGAGTTTTGCGCGCCGAACGATTTCCAGTTGAACGCTCGCGCGCTCGGGATCGTTGTCAAACAACCAGACGCCGACCCCTGCCCAAATGCGCTGGGACTGCGATCCGCTGGCAAAGGCTTCCACCTGATAGCGCAGCAGGCGGTCGTCTTTGCTGTAGACCATCGGCACGGCGAAGTCGATCAGGCCGTCTTCGAGCCAGCGGCGCCAATCCTGAGCCAGGCTCAAGTACGCGCGATCGAGATAGGAGATCACCGCTGCCGAAAGTCGCAGCTGGGGATTGGTCTTCGAGGTCGCCTCGCCGATCTGCGCGACGAGTTCCGTGACCTTGTCCCGCCGCCAGGCATCCCAGCGGTTGGCATTGACGAGCCGGCTGGGGTCGGGGGCCGCTTCGTCAGCATAGGGCCCGCGCACTCCGGTTTCGCGTCTGAAGCGCAGGCGCGACGCCTCGCCGTAGCCAAAATCGAGCCCGACGCCAAAGCGCGAACCCGGGACAAAGGGCAGCACGCCCGGGTGGCGGATGTAGTCCAGATGCAGGCCGTCGAGCTTCGGGTAACGGAGCACGAGTTCTCGGAATACCGCGACCAGCCGTACGCTAACTCCGGGTGCGCCGGGGTCGAGGTAAATGCCGGGCGTGCCGACCCGATACCAACCGTGATCGGTGAGCGGTAGCTCGAGATCTTCGGGGTAGTCGAGGATCGAGCGGCCCCGTCGATCGACGTGGATGGCGCCGGCTCCGAGTTCTTGCAGGATCGGCGCCTGGCGATTGCGGCTCAGCGAGAGCACGTTCACCCAGGCGTGAACCCGCAGGCCCGCTCCGTGTGCTTGCGCGATCAGCAGCGCCAGCGGGTCCGCGCTGCCAGCGTCCAGGATCGCCCGGTAGGGGGCGTCGTCCGCCAGTTCAGACGCGAACCAGGCGCGGCCACCCCGGTAGACCTGAACAAAGAGATCCGTCACCTCGAGCGCCTGGGCGTCCTCGATCAATTGCTCGATTCTGGCAGGGTCTTCGAGTACCCGACGCGACCCCTCGCACAGCACCCAGAGGCCCCGGTAGCGGACATCGGCCGGGGTCTCGGGCTCGCTTTGGATGCCAGCGGGTTTTATTTCTGCATCCGGTCCAGCTCCCGAAGGAGGCCCCAAGGAGACCGCGGGCAGCCCGGCGACAGCCGCCACCGGGGTTCCGCGATCGCAGCCGAGTCCAGCGGCGATGGCACAGGCCGCCAGTGCGACTGCGAGCCGGCCAAGCGTCGGGGCACGGAGCCGCTCAGGGCGGTGTCTGCACAGTGGGGTGCGGTCGATTTTCAGGGCGTATGGGTTCAAGGTTTGGGAACCGTAACGGAGGCCCCTCGGGCCAACAATGCGGGTCGAACACGCGACTGTGCAATTGACAGCAAGAACACCTCCTGCACACTGTTGATCCATGGGGGGAAGTCGGGTGAGACGCCGCTACATCCAGCGTCGACGGTTGAGATTTGTGTGCGCGGTCTGGCTTGCCGCGTGGGTCGCACTCAGTTCGACCGAGTCCTTCTCGGCCAAGATGAAATTGACGAGTTTCAGCGCGGCCGAACGCGCGAGGCACTCCCAGGAGAGCGCCGCCGGGCTGGCGGAGCTGGTCCTGCCGTCCGACGACCCCGCCGAGGGCTTACGCTACGCGATGCAGGCCGACGATCCCATGGTGGCCGCGGCACGCTTTGCAGCGGTTTCCCGCAAGTTCGAGATCATCGCCGATCACGCGAGCCTGATGCGGACCCAAAAGCTGATCGACGCTCGGCTCTACGACGAAGCGGCCTCGGCCGTTATGGCCGCCCTCGAGCGCTTCGATAAATCCCCCCTGCGCACCGACTTTCAGGAAATTCTAGGCGCCGCCCGGGCAGCCCTTTCCGACGAAGAGGGCGCCCGCAAGGCGTGGACCCGCGGGATCCGCCTCACCCGGGACTCCGAGCGCCAGGCCGAGATGCGGCTCGCCGTGGCGTCCTCGCTCGAACGTTCGGACGAATTGGAAGAAGCACTCCGGGTCTATCGGAAAATCTGGACGCGCCACGCCAGCAGCGACCAGGCCAATCTGGCCGAGGAACGGCTGAACGCGCTGGAACTCGAACCCGGGGCCGAGGCGCGCAGCGCCGTCGATTGGCGCAAGCGCGCGGACCAGTTGTTCCGCAAACGGAACAACGCCGGAGCCCTTGCGGCCTATGACAAGGCCCTGGCGGGCACGCTCAAGACGTCCGAAGCCAACCGCGCGAAAAAACAACGCGCCCACACCCTGTTCCGCTTGCGCGAATACCCCGAGGCCGTGAAGGCGTTCAGCTCGCTGCCGCAAAACGATGATGTCCCGCTGTGGCGTGCGCGTTCCCTGGCGCGCAGCGGCGAAGTCACCCTCGCGGTAGAAGAATTTGAAAAACTCGCCAAGCAGAACAAAGGCGAGCTGAGTGTTCGCGCGACCTATCTGGCGGCTCTGTTGTTGGAGGGTCGAGGTCACGTCGAGCGCGCCGAAGAGCATTTTGATAGGGTATCACGCAACCAGGTTTCTACGGGGCTCAGCCATGCCGCCCTGTGGCGACTGGGCTGGGCGGCCTTTCGCGGACAGAAAGGGCACGAGGCCGTCGACTACTTCGACCGTCTGTTGAAACTCGAGACCGACACCATCGACCGCCTTCGCATCCGCTACTGGCGCGCACGCGCGCTCGAATCCATGGACGACTCCATCGAGGACAAAACCGCCGCCACGCTGGAGTTCACGACGATCGCCAACGAATTTCCATTCTCCTATTACGGCTGGCGCGCGCGGGACCGGATACGCGATCACGACCAACCGTCGGCAGGCGCCCGACCGGAGCCCGGCACCACCCAGCTCAGCGAGGACGACCTCGCGCGTCCAAGAATCCTGCTGGCCGCCGGGCTGCGCAAAGTGGCGGTCGAGGAAATGCGCCGCACCGGTCGCCGCGCTCGAGGGTTGGCGGATCGCCTCGCCATGGCCCAGCTATTCAGTGAAGCCGAGGAATACCACGAGGCGCTGCGGGTGATCGTGGACGCCTACACGGAAGACCTGGCGAGAGGCCCCGTGCCGCATCTGGAAGAACTCTGGTGGCACGCCTGGCCCTCGGCGTTCAAGGAACTGGTGATGGCCTCGACGCGGGCTCCGGGCAGCGTTGAGCCCGCCCTGGTCTTCGCGATCATGCGGGAAGAGAGCGGCTACCGGCCGCAGATCCTCTCGACCTCGGGTGCCAGAGGTCTGCTGCAGATCATGGTGCCCACGGGAGATCGTCTGGCCAGCCGGGTCGGTCAAGCGGACTACGATCCCGACGACCTGTTCGAGCCCGAGACCAATATCAAGCTCGGAGCCTACTACCTGACCGAATTGCTGGGGCGCTTCGACGGGCGCCTTTCGGCCTCGATCGCCAGCTACAACGCCGGCCCGAACGCGGTCGAAGGCTGGCTCGGGAAACCGGCGTCGACGGAAGACGACGTCTGGGTCGAGTCGATCCCCTACGACCAGACCCGGAGTTACGTAAAGCGCGTGCTGCGGAGCTATCACGCCTACCGCGTCCTGTACTGAGCCGGACTCTTCTCGCTAGCCTGCCGGGTGGTGAGGATTGCCGAAACCTCGCGAGCCGTTGGACGGCAACCTTGCCGGCCCCTGAAGATTGTGTCGAAATTCACTGTTGCTACCGCGGGGTTGGCCGAAAAGCGTAAGAGAATTCTCACACGCTAAGGGGCTCGAGCATGGCGAAGCGCAGACGCAAGAAGGGCGGTGGGTCGCTCCCGCTGACCGTAATTCTGTTGGTGGCCGGGACCCTCGGCGCCTGGAATTATCACCGGAATTTGGGCCTGGAGACCGAGCAGGCGGGTTCGCGTCCATTCGAGGGGTACTCGGATAGCGCGCTGGTCGATCTGGCCAACGCCTATGGTGAACAGGCCGACACGCTCGAACGCAAATACAAAGCCTCGCTCGAGACACGCAGGGGGGTGCGCGATGCCGACGGCTTGATCATGGAAAAGATTGGCGAGTTTGATCGGGTCCAGAAAATCGGAAGCGATATCCGCGTCGCAACTTCCCACGTGGCGGATTCGGAGGCGAGGCTTCGCGAGATCCGAGATGAGCAGGCCTGGCGCCGCAACGAAAGCCAGTGGTCCCTGCACCTGAAGCGACTCACGAGCATCTAGCAGCCCGTTGAAAAACCCTCCGGCCGCCTCGACTATTTGTCTTCGATGTTTTCGATTTTGACCGGATCGGCGTGGGGTTCCGGGTGCGCATCCGCATCGTCGCCACCTGTTCCGGCAACTCCCCCAGTTCCATCCGCGGCTTCCACCGCGTCAACCACGTCGGTTTCGGTACTGGCGTCCTCAAACAACTTCTCCCCACCGGCGGCACGTGCGTGTTCGCCTTCCTCGATGCTCTGCTCGCCGGTGCGGTGTGAGTCGTCGTCGTCGTAGATGGGGACCATCGGCCGCACCTTCGCCTTCCTCGCCCGCTTCTTGGGCGCCTCGGTCGGGGGCTCTTTCGGCTTGTCACGCTGATCGGTCTGGCACTTGGGGCAGACCGGCTCTTCTTTGTTGAGGTCGTAGAACTTTGCCTGGCAGCTGAAGCACTCCCACTTGTATCCGAGCTTCGGGTGAAGCGGGCCAGTGGGCTTGGCTTTGCCGCGCTTGATCGGCGGCGGTAGGGCGGCCTTGGCCGCGGCTTCCGCGGCTTTCTTTTCTGCGGCTTCCTGCTTTGCGGCGGCCTTGGCCGCGGCTTTGGCGGCAGCCTCGGCGGCCCTCTTTTGAGCGGCGGCCTTCTTGTCGGCTGCTTTCTTCTTGGCGACGATCGCTGCGGCCTTCTTCTTTGCCGCTGCCTTCTTCTTTGCGGCGGCCTTCTTCTTGGCCACTGCTTTCTTCTTGACCGCCGCCAGCTTCTTCTTTGCGGCTATTTTCTTCTTGGCTGCGGCCTTCTTTTTAGCTGCAGCTTGCTTCTTTGCCGCCGCCTTCTTCTTCGCCGATTTTATCAGCGCCTTCACGGCGGGCTTCCTGCGGGCAGGGCTCTTTTTGACCTTTGCCTTTGCTTTGGCCTTGGTCTTCGCCTTTTTTTTCGCAGGGCTCATATGCTCATTCCCAATGCAACGGGTTTGGAACTACATCGTAGGGGAGGGCCCTCGATGTGATTCCTCAGGTCCGGGGGTCGCTAGCGGCTCGCGCGCAACTTCCCGAAATCAAAATCCTTCGCAGCTCAGTTACACCGTCTGGGGGAATTTTTCCAGCGGGGAAGCAGCATAAGTTTCAAGAAATTGACAATTTGTGAGAAGGTCCGTGCAGTTTTCTGCAGCCGCGCGGGGTACGAGCTGGCTACGACTCGAAAATTGGGGGGCTAACGGTTCTGGAGCCGCAAAGCCGAGCACGCAGCGCGAGGGGAGTCTGTCTTGCTCCTGATAAGATTCTATTTGACATAATATATCTTATCGGCGGAATTTGAGGGGGCGCAGAGAGCCCCGGGGCAGCGAAAAGCATGATCTAGGGGCCTGTGGGACTCTGCCGCGGTACCCCTCAGAGCGAGCGCTTCGCCTTCAGTTCCATCAGCATGGCCTGGGTGTGCTCGGGGATTCGGAGATCGGGACTCTCCTGGGTCACGCGATCGAAGCTCACGATCGCGGCATCGGTCTGGCCCGCCTCGGCCTGACTCCGGGCGGCGTTCAGCAACGCGAAGTAGCGCAGCGGGTAACTCGCGATTTCCGAAGCTTGGAGGTGGATAGCCGCCGCGGCCGGTAGATCGCCGAGTTGCTCGTGGAGCCCTGCAATGCGTTCGAGGATGATCCCGCGCATCGCCTGGTCTTTGTCGTAGACTTCGAGCGCCTGCTGGAAACTCGCGAGCGCCCCTTCGAGGTCGTTGAGGTCCGTCTGCAGGGAACCGGCCTGGACCAGTGCGTAGCTTCCCATCTCGCTTCCCTCGTGCTCGGCGGCGAGCCCCTGGAAGCGCTTGAGGTAGTCCAACCGGGTGTTGCGTGCGATCTCGGGGTTGGCGGGTTCCGGCACATCGGTAGAACCGTAATATTCGCCGCCCATCGCGACCCTGTACTCGTTCTTTACCGCGGCGATGGCGGTCGATGCCTCGAGCTTTGCGGAGTCGATGCCGCTCGACGCCAGGGTGTAGGCCGCCGCGATCGCGAGGATTGCGCCGCCGGTGATCAGGATCGGAAGCGGATTTTCACTGATCCATTCAGCGAGGTCTCCGGAGCGCGACTCGATCTCGTCGAGGGCGGTCGAAGCCGATTCCTTGGTGGGCTTGTTCTTCTTCTTTTTCGGTACAGCCACGATCGGCGGTCTCCCTGGGTCTCGGTTGGTCTCGTTGGCTATCGCTGTGGGCCGGGGATTCTATCCGACTCCATTCAAAGCGCGACAATCTGGGCGCAGCCGGCTGCCTCTCGGCTTCGGCGTCAGCGTTTCCTCGGGCGGAAACGCAATCGGATCGAGGTTCCGGCGAAATCGAATCGTTCTCTCAGGCGATTTTCGAGGTACCGGCGGTAGGCGGTCTGGACCGATTTCGGCTGGGTGCAGAAGAACAGAAAGGTCGGCGGACGCACGCCGACCTGCGCGGCATAGAAAAACCGGATCGGCCGCCGGGCGTGACCACTTCTGCGTCCCAGCGCGGGTTCGTGGCGGCGCACCGTCTCTTGCAGCCAACGGTTGAGTTCTGCGGTCGATACCCGCCGCCGTCCCGCTTCGGCCACCTTGCGCACGGCCGGAAACAGTCGGCCCACCCGTGCACCGGTCAGCGCGGAGATGGACAGCATGGGGACGTCGGACATGAAGCGAAGCCCGTGCTCGATGTCTTCGAGAATCTTCTTGCCGGCCTCTCCTTTCACCTGATCCCACTTGTTTGCCAGCACCAGTGCAGCGCAGCCGCGGTCTCGCACCAGGCTTGCGATATGGGCGTCCTGGTCTCCAATTCCCTCTTCGGCGTCTACCAGGAGGAGTGCCACGTCCGCGCTCTGGAGTGCGCGGACGGTCATCAAGGCACTGACCCGTTCGACGCCCGCAGTGCGGCGTCCGGGGCGGCGCAGGCCAGCCGTGTCGACCAGGATGAAGCGCTGGCCATCGACTTCGAGCGCAGCATCGATCGCGTCCCGGGTGGTCCCGGGAACATCCGAAACCACGACGCGCTCCTCGCCCAGCAGTCGGTTGACCAGCGAACTCTTGCCGACGTTCGGGCGCCCGACCACCGCCACGCGAATATCCCTGGGCGGCTCGTCTTGTTCCGGCTTCGGGTCCACGTCTTCGCTGCGGTCGCCGCCGAAGTTTCCGTCGAGGGGTTCTTCCGAATAATCAGGGATCTCGTCTTCGCCCTCTCGCAGCAGCGAATGCTCGGCATTGTCGTCTTCGTCCACGATGTCGAGCGGCGCGTTGGGCAACGCTTCGACGAGTGCTTCGAGCACCTCGAAGGCGCCGCTCCCGTGCTCCGCTGAAATTGCGAACAGAGAGTCGAAGCCGAGGCTGTAGAACTCGCTAGCGCGGTCCCGGTGCTCTGGCAGGTCGATTTTGTTCACCGCCAGGGCCATGGGCTTGTCGCTGCGGCGCAAGGTGCGGGCGATGTCTTCGTCCTGGGGTAGCAGCCCCGCCTGGGCGTCGACCACGAACAAGATCGCGTCGGCCTGCTTGACCGCAGCCCGGGCCTGGCTCTGCACCTGGGCGTCGAGATCGGAGGACTCCTCGGTGTCGAGTCCAGCGGTATCGACCAGCAGAATCCGCCGCCCGAGCAGGCTGATCTCTTCGGCGATCCGGTCCCTCGTCACACCGGGCAAGTCGTGCACCAGGGCACGACGGTGACCCGCATAGCGATTGAACAGCCGGGACTTTCCAACATTGGGTCGTCCGACGATGGCGATAATGGGCAGGGGGGTGGTCTCACTCATGGGCGTTCCTGACAATAGCGGGAAGCTCCGCCCTGCCCCCTCGCTGCCAACAGAAGCGGGGACCAGGACTGACGCTTCCGGGCGCTGCAGGACCCCGGTGAGGTCGCTTGACAACCCGCTGGGCTTGCCTCTAGTTTGGCGGCTGCGGGTGCGGGGGACCCCGGTGTAATTACGTTGTTTACGGGCGGCTGACTACGGGTGGAATTGGATGCAACCGCAGAACGAAAATAAGATCCGCAGCTCGAGAGCAAATGGAGCGCAGCCGTGAGGTTTCGGTCTCTGAAAAGGTTTTGGTTCCGCCCCATGGCCTCGCTGGTCTTGCTGGGCGTGCTGCTCACTTCGGGTGTTCCCGCCCTGGCATCGACCGAAACCCTAAAGCGTTCCGTCAGCAATATCACCCAAGCCCCTCTCGATCTTGTGCTTACCCCGATGGTCGCTCTGATCTCGGTGATCGAGGGAATGCGTGAGCAGGACGATCCCGTCGCGGTTCGGGTCGCGTTTTTCATGCCCGGATATATTTGGAACGCTGGCGTGAACGTCGGTGCATCGTTCATTCGTTTCGTCACCGGTGGCCTCGAATTGATTCCGGGTGTGTTGTTGCTTCCCTTTGAAGCCGATCTCGATCCGCTGTTCTCGCCGGTATACGGCGCGGCGGCGTTGTTCGAAATGGATACACCCTGCTGTATCGACGTGAAGTTTGGCATCGACTACACCGCCGCTGCCTACTGAGTTTGCCGCGCGGGGACTGTAGCCCCAGCGCCCTCCTCTCAGTTCTGTTGAGCCAAAAAGTCCTCGACCGCCCGGTCGATCGAATCCCCGTCCTGGGGATCGAACCAGCGGGCATCGACGACCTTGCGCAGCCAGGTGCGCTGGCGCCTGGCGAAGCGGCGCGTGTCGGTTTGCATGGCAGTCAGGGCGTTGCTCAGGGTGTCGCTGCCGTCCACCACGGGATTGATGTGTCGATAGCCAATTGCCTGCATGGGCCGTAGCCCAGCGCCGTAGCCCATCCCGCGCAGGCGCCGAACCTCCTGGAGCAGGCCGTTTTTGATCATGGCTTCGCAGCGCAGCTCGATCCGCTGGTTGATGATCTCGCGACCTGGGTCCAGCGCCAGATGCAGGGTCGCGAACGGTGCCTCGCGGAAATTGTGTTCCTCGCGCACCGTCGATGCTTCACGGCCGCAGTGCCGAACAATTTCGAGGGCGCGGATGATCCGGCGCAGATCGTTGGGATGGATGGCGGCGGCGGCCTTCGGATCCTGTTCTTCGAGGCGGCGATAGAGCTTCAGGGGTTCGCCCTGCTCGACGGCGCGCGCGTGTTCCGTTTCGAGTTGCTCGCGAAACTCGCTGTCCGCACCGCCCGTTGCAATCAAACCTTCGAGAAAAGCTCGAATGTAGAGGCCGGTCCCGCCCACCAGGATCACGAGTTTGCCGGCCGCGTGGATCTTCGCGGCGGCGGCGCGGGCTTCAATGGCGTAGCGACCGGCGCTGTAGGCATCGTCGGGGTTGGCCACATCAAACAGGTGATGGGCAACGCTGGCGCGTTCCTCGAGGCTCGGTTTTGCGGTCCCGATGTCCATGAAGCGGAACACTTGCATCGAGTCGGCGTTGATGATTTCGGCGTTGCATCGCTGGGCCAGATCGAGGGCGAGGGAACTCTTGCCGGCCGCGGTGGGACCGGTGAGAACGATGACGGGAGGCTTCTTCTGCGTTTCATTTTGCGAGGCGCTGGACATGGCGGCGCGAGCCTACATCAAGAATCGCTGCAGGACTCGCGTAGACCACGTCTCGAAACCGCTAACGACGGGCGAATCTTCGCTCGATTTCGGGCAGCGAATAGGCGACGGCAACCGGGCGTCCGTGGGGGCAAGTGGGAGCCCAGGGGATCGTGTCCAGATCGTTCAAGATCTGCTGTTGCTCGTCGGGTTCGAGATGATCTCCCGCCCTTCTGGCACTGTGGCAGGCGAGGCTGGCGAACACGCGATCCGCGGCTCCGAGCAGGCGGGTGTCGGCGGGAGACGTCGTTGTCCGGTCTGCAGGGTCGTCCTGAACGGAGGGGATGTCCTGCAGTTCTGCCGCCAGGTCGCGCAGGAGCTTTGCCGGATCCCGGTCGCCGAGTAGCGATGGGGTCGATCGCACAACCATTGCCCCTTCGCCAAAGGGTTCGATCTCGAAGCCCAGACGTTCGACGATTTCGCTGTGTTCGCCGAGGGCCGCAGCATCCAGCGGGTCGAGTTCGACGTTGACCGCGAGCAACAAGCCCTGGCGTTCGACTCCCCGGTCGAGCCACTCCGCGCGCAGGCGCTCATAGAGAACGCGTTCGTGGGCAGCGTGTTGGTCGACGAGCAGCAAACCCTCCTTGCCCTCCACCAGCAAGTAGCTGGCCAGCAGTTGACCCAGCAGGCGCAAGCTGCCGAACTGAATCGCGGACGTTTCCGGTTCACTCGATGGGACGTCGAGCCCCGGGAGCGCGACCGAACCAGGCGCGCTGTCAGCGCTGGGGCCCGCGAGGGCCCAGTCGCTCCCGCTGCGATCTCGAACCCAGGAGGCTCCGGCTGCGAGCTTGCGCGTCCCTCGATTCAGTCCCGGAGTCAGCGCCTCAGTGGTTTGCGTTGCGACCCCGTCTCCCAACCAACCTCGCTGCACCATTGCGTCGCGCACCGCGCGGCGAATCAGTTGGTGAACAGCCTGGGGCTCTGCAAAGCGGACTTCCCACTTCGCCGGGTGCACGTTGACGTCCAGACCGGATCCGCGCAGGGTCAAAAAGAGAATCGCCGACGGAAAGCGGCCCTTGGGCAAGATGTCGCGATGGGCTTGGAGCAGTGCGTGGCGCATGACTTTGTCGCGAACCGGGCGTCCGTTGACGAACAGGTAGATGGCGTTCGCGTTGGCCCGGGTGTTCTCGGGCGTGGAGATGAAAGCGTGTAGATGCCCCGTCCCCTCTTCGCACTCGACTTCGACCAGCGCCGCGGCTTCGGCTTCTCCGAGCACGGCGGCAATACGATCCAGGGGATTCGAGGTCGCTGGCCAGACGATGGCCGCACGATCATCTCGTCGCAGTTCAAAATGTACCCCGGGCAGAACCAGGGCCAACCTCCGCATCCAATCGGCGATGTGTCCCCACTCGGTGCCTTCGCTCTTGAGAAACTTGCGGCGCGCGGGAATCTTGGCAAACAGTTCGGCGACTTCGACCCGGGTCCCGGCCGGTCCACCCGCCTGCCCTTCGGAGAGAATTTCACCGCCCTCGAGATTGATCGCGTATCCCTCGTCGTGATCGTGTGGCCGGGTAAACAACCTCATCTTCGAAACCGAAGCGATTGCGGGCATGGCCTCGCCCCGGAATCCAAAGCTGGTGACATTTTCGAGATCGGAAATACTCGTGAGCTTGCTGGTGGCGTGACGGGCCAGCGCCATCCGGGCTTCCCCTGGGGACATGCCGTATCCGTCATCGGTGACTGCGACCAGACCGCGGCCCCCATCCCGTACATCCACCCGAATTCGCGTTGCGCCGGCGTCCAGTGCGTTCTCGACCAGCTCCTTGACCACCGACGCGGGACGCTCGACAACTTCCCCGGCAGCGATCTGGTCGATCACGGCATTGGAAAGGAGCTGAATGCGACCCTTCTCATTTTCCATGTTAACTCCGATTAATTGCCGAAAATTAAAAAATGGTGTGAATTCGCTGCCCACATTTCCCCTCTTGCGGGTTAACATGGCCGCGTTGGTGAGTCAATGTTTTCTGGAACACGTCTGGTTCATTTGCGAGAGATTATGCAATGCATTCGCAAGAGTGTTTGACAATGACGTGAAACATCAATGGTTCTGGTTTTCACGCGGATAACGTCTGGGGGCATCACGCATGAACGATCAACGAACGACATCGATCACAACTCCGACCGCAGGGGCAACGACGGCAGAAGCGGCGGAGAGCCCGCATGGCGCAACGCCTGGTACGGACACGGGCGCAACGGCGACTCGGGTCATCGGCCGCCGGCAGAGCGATCGAATCGTCGCCGCCAGCGAAAGTGCCCAACGTTCCCTGGACCAGGCGACTGCCTGCGCCCGGGGCGACAGTGCGATCTTGATCGTCGGACCAAGTGGCAGTGGACGCCAACATTTCGGTCGCGCGATTCACGCGTGGAGCACCCGGGCGGGACAGCCCTTTATCGTGTTTCCGGCGGCGAGTACGCCCATCGGCCTTCATGAGCGCGAATTGTTCGGCAGCGCGGACGCTGCGGCTCCCCTCGGCGAAAATACCGACGGTGCGCTCTTCACTGCGCGACAGGGCACGCTGCTGATCGCCGGGTTCGACAAATTGGAGCCGTCGCTGCGCACCGCGGTGATTCAAGCCGCACAGTCTCAGTCGTTCATTCGGCCCGGTCAGAGTGAACCGACTCGGTTGGCCGTGCGCATCATCGCAACCGCCGATAGTTCCGATGGACACACGGAACAGAAGCTTCTTGGTGACCTGCCCACTGAGGTGGTCAGCCTCGATGGGCTTTCCGAGCGACGCGAGGACGTGCTGCCATTGGCCGCACACTTCCTGGCAGAGGTGGCGGAAGCCGAAGAGATTCGGCCGATCGGTTTCACCTCCGACGCGCGCAACTGGCTGGTCGAGGAAACTTGGGCCGGTAACGTGCGCGAGTTGCGCGAACGCATCCGACAGTCCGTGCGACTCAACAGCGGCGGGGTGATCTCCGCAGAATCGCTGATGCTCGCGACCGACGGCGACGAAGTGCCCTCCTTCAAGGATGCGAAGCGGGCCTTCGAAACTCGCTACGTCGAGGGATTGCTGCGGCGCTGCAGTGGCAATATCAGTCGTGCGGCGAGGCTGGCCAAGAAGGATCGCAAGGACTTCTACGACGTGATCCGACGCACCGGAGTTGATCCGAGCGAGTTCCGCACTTGATCTGATGTCAGTGGTTCGCACCGCCATCATCCAGCTGAGTTCGAGCGACGATATCGCCGCAAATCTCGAAGCCACGCGTCACTTCGTTCGCGAGGCGGTCGACCGGGGTGCTGAGTTTGTCGCCCTGCCCGAGAACTACGGCTATCTGCGCCGGGAAGGGCTGGCCTACCCCTGCGCCCAGGACGTCGACGGAGAGATCGTCGTCTGTATTCGCGAACTGGCTCGAGAACGGAACATCTGGATTCTCGGGGGTTCGTTTCCCGAGCGCATCCCCGACAGCGATCGCGTGTACAACTGCAGTGTGTTGATCTCGCCCGAAGGCGAGTGCGTTGCGCGTTACCGCAAACTCCACTTGTTTGATGTCGACCTGGCTCGCGACGGCGGTAGCTTTCGAGAATCCGATGCGATCGCCCCGGGCAGTGACGTGGTATCGGCCAAACTTCCCTTTGGCGTGCTAGGCATGTCCATCTGTTACGACCTGCGCTTCCCCGAGTTGTACCGAGAACTGGTGGCCCAAGGGGCGCGTTTTCTCAGTGTTCCGTCGGCGTTTGCACCCAGTACTGGGCGAGACCATTGGGAGGTGCTGCTGCGCGCCCGGGCAATCGAAAACCAGGCCTTCGTGTTGGCCCCGGCCCAATGCGGTCAGCACAGCGCAGATCGTTCTAGCTACGGACGTTCGATGATCGTGGATCCCTGGGGCCTGGTGCTCGCGCAGGCGGGCGACGAACCCGGGGTGATCCTGGCCGACTGTGACCTTGCGCACTTGGAACGCGTCCGGAAGTCTGTCCCCTGCCTGGCAAACCGGCGCCTGTAGCGCCGTCTCAAGCTTCTCGCTTGCCATGCCGATAGCGGATCGAGTCTCCACTGCCCCGACGGGCGGAGGCCGAAAGGTTGCCGCGCAATGTCTGATCAGTCTTCCCGGCCCGCATCCGGTCGTCTCGTGGCGCTGACCGGCGACTTCAAAGGGATGGTGTACGAGTTGTCTGCCGAAGAAACCTTGATCGGCCGCAACCCGACCACCGACATCACCTTGCTCGACGACGGCATCAGCCGCGAGCACGCCATCATCAGCTTCGACGAATCCGCCGGTGACCACGGCGAATACGTGGTCGAAGATCTTCAGTCGACCAATGGAACCAAGCTCAACGGCAAGCGCGTGCGCTCGGCAACCCTCGTGCCGGGGGACGAGATCAAGATCGGCAGTACTTCGTTTCGTTTCGATTTTGGGTCCCCGAGTTCCAGCTGACACGGTAGACTTCTCCCGCCCCCCCAAGCATGTCAGTTTCATTGCACCCGAACTACAACACCCGAACAACACCCGAACAACACCCGAACAACACCCGAAGAACGCGTGGGGGGATCAACCGTGCACTCCAATCCAATTCAATTTGCGAATCAGGCACAGCATGAAAAGCGGAGGACGGCGCCGCTTGCGCTGCTCTTGGTCGCGGTGGGTCTTTCGCTGCTCGGCCCGATCGCCTGCGTTTCGCCAGCCGCACCGCCCTTGATGGCAAAACCGGTGCCCTATCGAGTGGGCGCCCCCGACCAGATCTTGATCAGCATTCTGCCCGAGCCCGTGATCGAACGAGTTGTGACCGTACGTCCGGACGGCAAGGTGTCTCTGGACTTGATTGGTGATCTCCAGGCAGCGGGCATGACGCCCGAGGAGATCGCCGAATCCGTGCGGGTGGAGATCGGCCGCTTCAAGCGCAACGCTTCGGTCACCGTGACCGTAATTGCAGCCGAGAGCGACACCATCACGTTATTCGGCGAAGTCCGCAGTCCGGGCACCTTTCCCATCCAGCACGACATTCGGGTGGCAGAAGCCATCGCACAATTGGGCGGCACGACCAACTTCGCGTCAAAGCGCAACGTCCGGGTGATTCGAGCTGCACGAGACCCCGCACAATGCTGGTTACATTGCGAGCCGGTGATCCTCCAAGTGAATTTGAGTCGAATCCAATCGGGGGATCTTTCGAGCAATATTCAACTGCTCAGCGGAGACATTGTCGTGGTGCCGCCGACAATCCTGGCGCGGATTGGTTATGTCTTGCAGCAGATCTTGTTTCCGTTCCAGCCGGTCATTCAGGCCGGAGCGGCCTATCGCAATACTACGTCGCTGCCGGGACTTTAGCGGGACGGTTAGCTGGCTCCGCGGGTGAAGATGACTGTGGGCACGGTTTTCAGCAGGATCACCAGATCGTTCAGCAGGGACCAGGTGTCGATGTACATCAAGTCCAGCTGGATCCATTCGGCAAAGCTGATGTTGTTGCGTCCACCGACCTGCCAATAGCAGGTGAGACCCGGTCGCATGGACAGACGCCGGCGCGTGTCGCCCTCGTAGCAGATCACTTCTTCCGGAGTTGGGGGACGGGGGCCGACCAGGCTCATGTCGCCCACCAGGACGTTCAGGAACTGCGGAAATTCGTCGATGCTGGTGCGCCGCAAAAAGTGGCCGATCGGCGTAATCCGAGGATCGTTCGCGAGCTTGAAGACCGGCCCGTCCATCTCGTTGAGATGCATGAGTTCGTGCTTGTGAGCATCGGCTCCGTCGTTCATGGTGCGCAATTTGATCATCTCGAAGCGGCGACCGTTGAGCCCGCAGCGCTCCTGACGGAAGAAGATCGGCCCCTTGGAATCGAGCCGGATCAGAACCGCCGCGACCGCGACGATGGGCGCCGAGAGGAGCAACCCGACCAGGGCCCCCAGGATATCAACCACTCGTTTCACCATGAGCTCGAGTTCGTTGTGGTGAACAGGTGCAAAGCTCAAGGTCGTGTGGGAGCCGAGGATGCCGACCTTCGGGGCGGGCAACTGGTCTCCAAAGAGATCGGCCAGCACGGTGACGGGTACACCGATGAGTGCGCATTCGTTCACCACCGGGGTCAATGTAATCAGCATCGTGCGTGGACAGGCGACCAGGAGTTCGTCCACGGTCTCGTTGCGCAGCAGCTCAGGCAGCTCGACGATCTTGTGAATTTTGTCGATGGGAACGGAGGGCCGAAAATCCTCACCGTACCAATCGTCGAGGTAGCCGATGACGCGAAGACCCCACTCGGGGTGATTGAGAATCGTATTGGTCGCGTTTAGAGCGCGCGGCCCCGCCCCCACGATCAAGACGTTGCGAAAATTCCTGCCGCTGCGGCGAATGGACCGCAGCAGGATCATGGCCGAAATGCGCGTGATGGCCTGCACCGTGAAGATTCCGACCGCGAGGGCCACAGGCATGAACGGGGGTGCTTCGATTCCGACGGTAAAGAGTGCGGCCGCCAGTGTGGCAGCTCCAATGGAGTTGCCCATCGTCAGCCGCCTCAACAGCTGCGAGACGTTGATCCGGCGGTGGGATTCGTAAACCCGGCAGCGGCCCAGAATGATCTGCCAACCGAAACCGGTGAACAACGCCATGATCCCGATTGCGACCGGGCTATAGGCCTGAAGATTGTTCGATTCCGCAAATTGCGGGTGGTAGACGATGGCCGAAAACAAGACGATGCAAATCGATACGTCAAAGATCAGCCAAATCCGATGCATTCTTCGGCCCAGCTCTCTCAACATTTTTCTGGGCTCCGTGAACCGAGTGTGCCGAAATCGACTTTGATTGAACGAAACCGGCACCGACCGAGCCGGGACCAGCCGGACTCATTTTGAAGGTGAGTCGCGATGGAGACGGATTGGTTCCGCGGAATCCGCGGCATCGAGCTTGTATTTGGTTGGCGCGAGTAATCGCTTGGAGACGTTCCACTCCACAGCATCTGATGGGCCCTCCTTCCCCGCAGGGAAACGGATCGAACCCCCCATCGAGCCGCAGTCAGGTCAATATTCGTCAGCTTGTGTTTCTTAGTCGCTGAGCTTTTTTATTTTAGAACTTCGGTGCTTTTTGTTGCTTTGGAGTGGTGAGGGCCAGCAGCCTTCATTCATCCCGTCATACGCCAGAACTGGACGTATTGGGCTCGATTCGGGTGTGTACGGCGATCTTCAACCGTACGTCCGAGATTCGACCCACACGTGTGTATAACACTTACCACGACCGGCAATTCGAATCCAAGAGAAAATTGCACTATTTTGAAAAAAAACATGCCAAGCGAATTCCGCAGATCACCGGACCCCGCCTGGAAAATCGCAATTTGGTGTCGCGATCTCGCGATACGGCCAATTCTGGCTATGCACTCCAGATTCAGTGGCGGAGGTAGCGCCAGTAAATCCGCAGGATCTCCCAGAATGCGCCGGCATAGGCCAGGCCCACCCGGAGCTTTGATCCCGCCATGTCACGCCACTGCCGCAGGGGGAGTTCGTAGATGGCGAATTCCGCCGAAGGCAGCCCTGCAGTGCGGCGATGCTGGATCATTCGTGCAATGAGTTCGACGTCAAATATCCACCCGCTCAAGAACGCTTCCGCGAACAGACTCTGCGTTTCGGGGCTATTGCGAAAGAGCTTGGCCCCGCACTGGGTGTCGTAGACCGGGAGATCCAGCAGCACGGAGGTCACGGTGGCGGAGATGCGTCCCAGATAGTGCCGCAGCGGATTGCGTTCGATCGTGCGGCCGAGCAGTTTGACCCGGGATCCGATCACGAGTTCGAGCAGCGGCCTGGCTTCGAGGACCTCCACGAAGCGGGGAATTTCATTCAGCGGTGTTGCCAGGTCGGCGTCCCAATAGCCGCAGTAGGTTGCGTCTCCGGCCAGTGCTGCGAGCATGCCGGCACGTACCGCGTGGGACTTGCCTCGGTTGTGTGCCAGATCGATGACCTGCACCCGCCCTTCGTGCTTTTCTTCAAATGCGCGCAGCATGATCGGGGTGTCGTCGTCACTGCCGTCATTCACGAACAGAAATTCGAGTCCCGGAACATCGGCCAATGCGAGCTCGAACGCCTTGGCGTCAAAGCGTTTGGCTTCGTTGTAGCAGGGCACGACGATGGTGGTGCGGCTCATTGCGGCAATATTCCTGGTTCCGGTTTGCAAGGCGTCACGCGCTGCAGGATACCGTGCTCGGATCGGACTGAAATACAGAAACTTGGTATAGTTGGCCGACCTGAAGACGAATGCTGGGTTGCAAATTTTCGACCACCCACCCCAATTCGATCGAATCCGAGGCCGAAAGCAATCAAGCCATGTCCACCGCGACCTGCCCTGTTTACGTAGACCTCGATGACACCCTGATCAGCACAGACATGCTGTGGGAGTCCATCTGCTTGCTGGCCGCCCAACAGCCCTTCCGGGCGCTCAGCATGCCGATCTGGTTGCTGCGGGGCAAGGCTGGCTTCAAGCGGGCCATTGCACAGCGAGTGAGCTTCGATCCAGCGCGGCTCCCCTACCGCAGCCAGGTGCTCGACTACCTGCGCGAGGAAAAGGCCAAGGGGCGGCGTCTGGTGCTCGCCACGGCGAGCGATGGTTTGATGGCCGAGCCGATCGCCGCACATCTCGGTTTCTTCGATGCGGTGCTGGCGAGCGACGGCGAAATGAACCTGCTGAGCGAAGCGAAGCTCGACGCCATTCAGCGCGACTGCGGAGGCTCGGAGTTCGAGTACCTCGGAAATTCCACTGCTGACATCCCCGTTTGGCGACACGCCGCCGTGGCAATCCTGGTACAGCCGAGTGCTGGCGCAGTCCGGGCCGCCGAGAGTTTCGAGGGCGAGGTCAAGCGATTTTCGACCGATTCCCCGGGCCTGGCCCCCGCAATCAAGTCCATGCGCATTTACCAGTGGATCAAAAACGCCCTGCTGTGGGTACCGCTGCTGCTCGCCCACCAACTGAGCAATTTCGAGAAAGTCACTCAGGTCGCGATTGCCTTCGCGTGTTTCTGCAGTATTGCGTCCGCGACCTACCTTCTCAACGATCTGCTGGACATCGAAAGTGATCGCCGACACGAACGCAAACGGATGCGACCCTTCGCGGCGGGAACGCTGCCCATTCCGACCGGGGTCGCGTTGCTGGCCTGCCTTATGCTGGGCGGTTTCGGTCTCTCCTTTGCGGCGCTCCCGCTGATTGCAACCGGAATGCTCGCGATCTACACGGTGCTCACAATTACCTATTCCCTCTATCTGAAGCAGAAATTGTTTCTCGACGTGCTCGTGCTGGCGGGACTCTTTACCCATCGAGTGCTGGCCGGCGCCGTGGCTGCCGACGTAAGGCTGTCTCCCTGGCTGCTGGCATTCTGCATGTTCATGTTTCTGAGTCTTGCGCTGCTCAAACGCTACGCAGAGTTGTTGGCGACCGAAGACATCGGTGCGGAGAGTAATGCGCGTCGGGCATATGAAGTGACGGATGTCGGAATGATCGAGACCATGGGGCTCGCCGCCGGCTACATGGCAGTCCTGGTTCTCTGCTTGTTCGTGACCAGCGACGATGTGAGCAGGCTCTATCCCCGCCCCAACGTGCTTTGGCTGATCATGCCTCCATTCCTGTACTGGGTCTCGCGCATGTGGTTCTTGGCGCGGAGGAAGATTCTGCTCGACGATCCGGTGTTGTTCGCGGCCACGGATCGCGTCAGCTGGCTGACCGGAGTGGTGATCGTCATGGTCGCAGTCTTTGCGTCCTGGTAATCACGTGGTTTCGAAGGAACCAGGGGGTAGCTAGGGGGTCTCGCGATCTGCACTGGTCTCGAGTTCGCCCCGACGCCGCAACAGCTTTAGATGTCGCAGCATGACATTGATCACCTCTTCGCAGTCGTCGGTGACCGTGAACAGCTTGAGGTCGCTCTTGGCGATCATGCGATCTGCAAGCATGCGGTCTTCCATCCAGTTGATCAATCCGCTCCAGTAGTCCTTGCCGAAGAGCACCACCGGCATGCGTTGAATCTTCTTCGTCTGCACGAGGGTCAGGGCCTCGAATATCTCATCCATGGTGCCGAAGCCCCCCGGCATGCCCACGATCCCGCAAGCGTATTTCACGAACATCACCTTGCGCGCAAAGAAGTAGTTGAAGTTGACGAGCTTGTCGGTGTAGGGGTTCGGTTTCTGTTCAAAAGGCAAGCGGATGTTCAATCCGACCGAATCATGGGGACCCTGCTGGGCACCACGGTTGGCCGCTTCCATCACACCGGGGCCACCGCCTGTAATCACGGTAAAGCCCGCGTGGGAAAGCGCCCTCCCAATCTCCACGGCCTGGCCATAGATCGGGTTGCCCCGGCGGACCCGAGCGCCGCCAAAAACGGAAACCGAGGGCCAGCAATCGTGCAGGGTTTCGAAACCCTCAACGAATTCCCCCATGATCTTGAAGACTGTCCAGGTATCTTTTCCGCGTCGGTCCATGATTTGTCCTATCGGGTAATTTGCGGCCGGCCTGAAATTTACTGACTCAGCCTTGCGCGGTCGTGGTTGGGCCCGTGAGGGATTTGGCCAGCTACTTCTTGAACAGCGCGTCGAGATCGGCGAGCGAATCTGCGCGAACACTCGCCCCGCCCTCTTCGTCGCTTGGACTGAACCAGTCGCAACGGTTCGCCCGTTCAGAATCCGTCACCCGCTCGGCGCTCGGTTCGCTGCATTCGTTGTAGGCCGTAGGGTCGTAGAAGCGGCAGTTCTTGCAGATGTGCAGATCTGCCCCGCAACTCTCGCAACATTCACGGAAGCCCACGCGTCCCTCGGCCGAGAGTTCGATCCCGACGTTGCATACAAAACACTTCATGGAATGAGCGTGCAGTATTCACGGTCGTACTGCCAAGAATTCCTGTTGGCCCCGAGGTTTCAGTGCATTCAAGAATGCATTCCAGGCCTGCGATCGACTCGAGCCTGATACGAGTGATAAGCTTCGGCGTAGGGAGGCCCCGACGCTTTCGATGTTCCGCCCGATTGAATCAACCCATGGCTACCGCGAGGTCCGTCGCGAACGGGGCGCGGCGTTCGCATCTGTGGTCGGCTGGGCTCTGGGATTGACTCTCGTCATGTCTCTCTTCTCGCAAGCGAGGGCACAGACACTCACCCCCGCCAGCCTCAACGATCTCGTCTTGATTTGGATCCAGGGCAATTACGCGAGCCCACTCATTTGCAAGATCGACGGGCGGGCTCAGCGCGGCCTGCGGCGCATCTTGATCGAACCCGGAACTGGCGTGACACGGCCCGCCGAGGGAACCATTCGCTTTGTCGATCTCGAACTCGAGGCCGGCACAGCATCGCGCTGTTTTACCGAAATTGGTGGGCGCACCCCCAACATCACTGGAGAACTCGCGGTGAGACATCCCAATACCAAGCGGCGCGATACGGCGGTTCGCGATTTCAAGGCCGAACTGCGCCGCAAGCGGGGATTCGAACTCGACATCGTCAAAGGGCGTTTGCAGTTGAGTGAGGTCGGCGCGGATCCGCCGGTGACCGAGTCACTCGATTTTCGCGGTGGCAAGTTGCGCATTCATCTGCTCCGACAAGGCTCCGATTCCCTGCGTCTGCTCAAGGACCTGCCCAGTCCGCGAAAGCTGATGCTCGAGTTCGAAGCCCGGGACGGAAGAACGCTCTCGTTCCCGGCGTCTCTCGCGAAACCAAAGGCCGATTCGAATCCGAGACGCCAGGCCAAGGGGCAGGCTCGCTAGCCCAGCCGGACGAGCCATGGAACTCCCTTCGGGGACCCCCCCGCCACAAGCCTCTGTCGCATACGCGGTACAGCGGCCGGATTGTCCTGCCGATGTGTTGGGCATGCCCCAAAAGAAGCAGCCTCCCATTTTCTCCACCCTCGAAGACGACCTTGCACTCGGCGATGCCATTGACAGTTTCGTCATTTCGCTGGCGGAAGAAGTCGACCGGCTCCAGGACGCCGATCTCGATGAGGATCTCGCGTTGTTGTGCGAACTCGCGACCAAACTTCGCCAGCGGGCCGACGAACTGGGTTACACCCCGCTCGCGGTCGTCGCCACGGTTGTGGCCGATGCTTGCCGGGACGACAAGCTAGAAGACGCACAGGCGGCCATGGTCGAACTCACCGACATCAGCGGTCGGATCCGGCTTGGGCACCGCGGCGCCGCCTGAGGACAGGCTGCACCAGCGCCCGCAATCTCTTCGCACGCCTAGGCAAACACCCAGAGTGCGTGCCCCGGCACGCCGCCGGTCGCCAGCACGACATAGATGAGAATGCTCGCGTTGGTGGCTGCGTGTACCAGAATCGCCGAACTCATGTCCTTGCGCAGGTAGAACCAGAGGTTGGTCGCCACGACCCAGGGCAGCGCCACCCACCACTCCCAGAACGCGTGGGCCACGGTGAAGATCAACACCGTGGAGATGAAACTCCGCAGCGTATAGCGGGCGATCTCGATCTTGCGGAAGTCTCCCGGGCGCAGGTAGCAGTCCGCGTAGCGCATCACGAAGCTGCGAATGAAGAGTTCCTCGAATACGGGTGTCACCAGCGCAAATCCAAACATTCGAATCGCCAGAATGACTGCGACCATGGATTCGCCGGCCATCTGTGGGTTGAAGCCATTCTCGGCATCGGGCCGCGGGAGCGCTTCGATCAGCAAGTATGGCCCCATCCATTGGACAGCCAACAAAACCCCGAAAGCGATGTCGAGCAGCGCCCAGCCCGGACGAAATCTCATGGCACGAAGCTCTGGATAGTCGCCGCGCAGGAAGAAGTAGAGAATCAACCCCCCCGGCAGCGCGGGCTTGACGACCAACATCGCGGGTTGCCAGGCGTCGGGAAACTCGCCCGACAACTGGGCGCCCAGCAGAAACGCCATATAGGGACCGAGGTACGGCCACCACCCGTGCCCATCTCGCTGGGTCGTCATGAGTGATCTCCTGGAACAGTCGCGGCAGTCGAGTAGGCGTCGATCAAGCGGAGCGAATGATCGACGCAGCAGCGTAGCAGCCTGATGTCGCGGCTCGCAGTTCTCACTGTGGAAACCCGACACCCAGCTTGCGATGCGAGAATTCGCACGTTTTCCAGTCAAAGCATGGTTCTGGCCGCGGGTCGTAATCGTCGTCGATCTTCGGCCGAAAGAGTTGCGTGCGAGATCGTTGCGAAGATCAGGACTTCGACTCCGAGGACGATAGATACACGGCGCCGCGTTTGCGGTTAGGGCTGCAAGAGAGCGGCAGCGTTTTCGTCAGTTCTCACACAAAGAGGCAGCAGGGTGAATCGCGATCAAATGCGGCGGGTGTTCAGTCCCCGGGAGCGCACAGCCCTGAAACTGATGACCCGGGCGGGACTGCGGCGGGCGTTCTATGCCTGGTACCGAGCCACCCGTTCTTCATCTCCGGGGATCGGGCAGTTCCGGGACATCCACTCGGGACAGCGCTGCTTCGTTCTCGGTTGCGGTCCCTCGCTCAAGCAGCATGACCCCGCCCCGCTCGCCAACGAATTCACTTTCGGGATGAATGGGACCTTCTTGCTTCACGACTGGCTCGGCTTCGAATCGACCTACTACGCCGTCGAAGACGCGCTGTTCCACGAAGATCGCTTCCAGGACATCAAGGACCTCGTTCGCGCTTCCGTCAGTTTTTTTCCGCTGCAGCTCGAATGCCATGGCTTCAACCGATCCAACCGCTACTACTACCGGGGAATTCAGGACTTCGACGACGTCCAGTCTGCGAACTGGCCAGCGTTTTCAAACGATGCCACTCGCCTGCTCTTCAGCGGGGGAACCGTGACGTACATCTGTTTGCAGCTGGCCTATTTCATGGGTTTTGAAGAAGTGATCTTGCTCGGTATGGATCACGCCTACTCGAAGCCCGACGATCTCATTGTCCGGGGTCACGAGTGGACCTCGACCGGTGCGGATCCAAACCACTTCGATCCGGACTACTTTGGCCCTGGCTATCGCTGGCGGGACCCGCAGACCCATCGCATGGAAAAGTCCTACACCGTGGCCCGTCGCGTGTTCGAGCGGAGCGGCAGGCGGATTGTCAACGCGAGCGTGGGTGGCAAACTCGAGGTCTTCGAACGCGTGGACTACGAGTCTCTGTTCTCTAGCTTGTAATAGGCAGGGCCCAAGAAAAAGGCCCGTTCTTTGGGAACGGGCCTTGCTAGATCAGCGTCAGCAATCGGGCTCAGCGCAGCTTCAAATCAGCGTTGGATCTCACTGTCTAGTAACAGACGTGCTGGCTGACGCACTGAATGTCAAACGGTCGGTTGCCGAAATTGGACAGGTCATCTTTCGTAACAACATCATCACCAGCAGTCGCACAAGCAGCAAACATCAGAATGGAACCAGTGATCAGCAGCAATCGGTAGATTCTCGACATATCAATAAACCTCGTAGTAGTTGATCCGTATCATTCGCTCAGTGGATGGGAAGCGGATTGCTTCCGGCCTCTGAACTCGATGATTCAGTCTACGGCGAGACTCGTGCCAAAATGAAACCTCTGCAAGAACAGCCACTTGGATTTCGACTCCCGACAACGGGGGAGTCTTCGGTGTGGATTTGTGAATCCCATTCCACTCCGTGTAGAAACTTTCATAGCCAGTAGAAGGCAACTCGTCGGCATATTAGACGCAAACGCGGCGCTTGAGTTATGAACTCGAAGCGCCGCGTTGGATCCGACAAGAACGCAGCCCGGAGACGTTCCCGACCGCGAGCTCGACTTTCTAGCTACCAACTCCGAAAGAAATGCTCATCCCCGCGCTGACGACTGTACGGTCGCCAACACTCATCGATTTGTCATCGAGATTGGTTGAGCTCACGAGGGCATGGAGCTGGAACCGCTTGTAGAGCTGATAGAACACGCCCACCGAACCACCGACACCTTCGGCAACGCCGGCATCCTGGATGCCGAGCGATGCGGCCACCATCATCTTCGGGCTGACATGGTAGGTAGCGTTTACGTGAAAGTAGTTCGTGTCATCCATTGCACCATCATCGAAGTTCTCGTGTTCAAAGGCGAAGAGAGCGCTCCAGCGGCCCTCTTCGGAGATCTTGGCGTGAACACGCACGTACTTGGCGGGGTTCGCGGTCATGTTGACGCTGCCCGCGGTAGCTCGCAGATAGTGAACGCCCACATTCAGCATGCCGTGATAAATTTCGAAGCCCGCGTCGTAGCCGGTCTTGTCGGCGTTCGTATCATCGATGTAGACCGCAGCGTTGAGGGTCGCCCCCATGATTTTCGGCGACTTGTACTCGATGGTGTTGTTGACGTCGATTAGGGTGATGTCGGAAATGCGTAGCTCTGAGCTCCGAACACGAATCCGGCTGCTGTATCCCGGAACGGATCATCCCGGGCGGCGACCGCTTTGTAGGGCGGTGACGTCGTACCAAGCACCACGGTTCCCCACTCACTGTGCTTCAGGCCGATATAGGTATCGCGCCGGGTGAGCACGGGATTGTTGTCGTAGTCAATCCCGAACTGGGCGTTGTAGATTCCCTTGAGCACTTCATTCCCCACCCAACCTCGAACACCGAGAATCGATGTATTGTTGTCGAGTCGAATGCTGGTCGTATCGGAGCCCCCCGAGTCGCGATTTACACCCTCCCAGCTCGTCGCCACTTGAACCAGTCCGTAAACTTCGTGATGGCCTGGCATCTCTTCCATCAGCGCGCCCACGGCCGGGAGTCCATCCAACCCAAGCCTGCTGAGGTTGGGGTTGTCTACCCAATCGTCTCGGTTCAAAAAATTGTAACTATGCGTAAGATCCTGAAGTCCGTAGCGCTCCGGCGCATCTTCGCCAAAAAATACCGTTGTCCCGCTCCCGGTCGCATCTTCGGTGTCTGCGTTGGCTACCGAAGCTACGAGCAACGTGATACTTGAAATCAGGCCTACCCAGATTCCCATGTGTTTCGTCGACATTGCATTCACCTTTTCAGAATTTCCGTAGATCGCGAAAATTCGCTTTTCGAATTGCGAACAAATAAAGCGGCGAACTTCCACCGCTAACGCGCTCTCTATCGACGGCGCTTAAATGGCTAAAGATCGGGAGAACCGTGGATTTATTGGCTGTGAAAGCCGGAGGAAGGGAACAACTTGGTCACGGTGTCGTGGCACTGTGTGGGTTCTCGACCGATTTGGGGCGAGCCCGGCTCAGTTCGAGAGGATGCGGCGCTTGATTCGCTGCAGCGGCTTCCACATTGCGGTCAAGCTGGCGTCGAAGCAAAGGCTCGCCAGGGTCGTGCGATTGATCGCCTGTGCGTTCCAGCCCGAGACGACGCGATCCCGGACCTTCTCGTAGATGTAACAGTCGTAACGATGACTTTCGCGCACGCGCTCGATCAGTCGATAGGCGGGCTCGCCGTCGAGGTACTCGGTGAGGATTCGGACCGCGTTGATCTCGACATTGTCGACGATCAGCGTGCTCCCTCGGTGCAGGTGTCGATCGATAAAGTGCCAGTCGAGCATGGGAAACGGGAAGCTGTGATTTCCGTCCATCAATGCGACGTCGAATCCGCCCGGGGCTTCGAGGCCCGGGAGCGCTGTGTCTGAGGATTCGCCGAGGAACTCGACGTTGTCACGCCAGATTCCGTGACGTTCGAGAAACTCACGCACCAGCTCGTTTGCCGTGCGATCCGGGTTTACGCAGACGTGCCGCGCCACGGTACTGGCGAAGACTACTGTCGATTGACCGCCACCAATTTCTATCGTGGATTGCTCTGGACTGAGCAAGCGATGGACCGCAGCCAGGCTATCCGCGGGCAGTGCCGCGGAGGCGCGAGGGAAACGTCGGGTGTCGACCCCGCCCTGCGCGACAAACAAATCTTCGCTGCTGGGAACGTCTGCGTTGCCCGTCGCGAGTTGGAACAGGGGATTTTCTTTCCGCAGAAGTTCGAGTGGAGATGGCTTCGTCACGCCGCCCTCATCCGACGACACCGTCAGCGTCGTCTTCGAATTCGACCAGGTCGCTATAGTCCGCCTTGTCGAAGACTTCGAGCGCTCCACCCACGGTGGCATCGACGATCTCGCGACCGTCGGCTTGATAGGCCTCCCGGGCGAGTCGGTACGCTTCTTCCGAGCGCAATAGATCGGGCAGCTGCCAACGCGAACCCTTGGGAAAGTAGTCGGGGTGAAAGTGATTCTCGTCGGTTTCGGCGGTTCGAGTCACGGCGCGGTTGGGCGTGCCCTTGTCCACAAAATTGTGATCCACGCCGATCAAGACGACCTGCTGGAAGCCCATGTAGTAGGCGACCTGCAGAGCGAGGAAGGTCACCGTTCCTCCCGAACAGATGGGGCGTGCGAGGTCCCGGCCGAAGAAGTCGCTCAGGGTGAGGGCCTGGCGCAGAAACAGCAGCGATGCGTCGTTCGGGTCGAAGTGGCTCCGGCCGTTCCAATTGAGAAATTTGGGCATCGATAGTGCGG
The DNA here is from genome assembly GCA_022563535.1 of Myxococcales bacterium. Lineage (NCBI taxonomy): Bacteria > Pseudomonadati > Myxococcota > Myxococcia > Myxococcales > Myxococcales bacterium. Next base: position 41,541 of record JADFNE010000019.1, on the reverse strand, counting down.
CGATATCTTGCGCAAACTGATCGATGACCAGGTCATTGGCCGCGCAGTAATAGCTCGGCAGAAATCCCATCTGTTCGAACAGCAAGTAGATTCGGTTCATGCCAAAGGTCCACTCCCCGGCCAGGGGCCGAAGGTCCATCTTGGCGAGACTGGGCCCGTTGCCCAGGATGAAACAACGCTGTCCGCGGTGGCGATCCCTGTAGTCGAGCAACCGCTCGCGATTGGCGAGGCTGCGGCCGCGACTTGCGTTCCATGCGAAGCGATGCGGGACATCTCCGACCCGGCGCCGCAGGGCCGAGATGACACGCTCGGCCGTCAGTTCCTGGGCCGAGATACGCCTTTTTCGATGCGTGTCTTTGTGTTCTAGATCGTGTTCTAGATCTACCATCGCGAGTCCCCGTCCCTTGCCTCGGTTCTCCTATCGGTTGAGTTGCGGGGATTCTGCACGCAAGAGACGCTGACACTGAGTTCTACAGCGATTGCACTGCCGCCGGATGCATCCGATTCCACCGGACTCGAGCCGCGACTGAGCAGAGGCCAGCACGGAGGAACTGCATGCTTCCTGCCCTGGGGCTGCACGTGTGGGAGGCGAAAAGAACCCCTCACCTGCCCTATCCGATTCTCCTTCTATGACCTGAAGGAGCCGCCAGAATGGTCCGCCCCCTCAGGATTGGAAAGACCGCTCCAACACGGGTGAGCCAGTACCTGAGCAAGTCACATTGCGTGAGCGGAAACATCAAGATGGAGAATAAAGATGCCGAACAGTGAGGTCTGAGGATGTGTCGATTTTCGCCTGCAGGCCGTGGTGAGCGGTCCAGCTGTGCGGGCGATCGCGTCCAACTGAAAATCGGAAGAGGCTTCCACTGTTGCAACTGCGTATCCCCCAACGCGTGAATCCGTTTCGCAGCCTACCTGCGCGCATCAGCCTATTTGTCTTCGGCGCGACCCTGTTGACCTCGTTGATCGTGACGGGAATTTCGGTTCGTTCGATTGATACGTTCTTGCGCGGAAAGCTCGAGCTGAAGTTTCCCGAGATCGCCCAGGAGGCCAGTCGGCTCGTCGACGAGTGGTATGGCCATCAGACTCTCAATCTCGGAGTGTTGGCCGCGAGCGATGTACTCGAGAACAACGTCCGGCGGCTGATGCCCGGTGCTAATGGAAAAACAGGGTCCACTGCATCGCACGACGTTACGGAGTACCTCCAATACGTTCGCGATCGCTTCCCGCACTTCGATTCGCTCTTCATTCTCCAGCCCGATGGCGAGACACTGGTCTGGGTCGGAAGTGAGTATGCGCTGACTCGAGAAACGACCGACAAACTTCTGAAGTCGGTGGAGAAGCCCATGCCCGTGCTGAGCCTGGTCGAGGGACAGTTCGTGCAAATCGTTTCGGCGCGCATCGACGATCGCGCTGGCGAGATGATCGGCTTGCTGAACGCAGTGATGCCGCTCGAAGCGGTAGCAGAACCTCTTCGCACGCAGCGCCTGGGAGACACGGGTGAGATCTACCTGGTGAACGCGGCGCAAATCTTCGTCGCTGCAGGGCGGTCCCATGAAAGGACGAATATTCTCAAACGCGTGCTGCCCTCGCTGCGTAGATTGGAAACTGTCGTCGACTACACCAATGACGCGGGGGTTCGCGTCGTCGGGTACGCAACCCCGATTTCCGAATACGGTCTCACCCTCGTTGTGGAAGAAAACTACGACGAAGCCTTTGCTCCGTTGCTCGCTGCCTTTCGCAGGGTTCTGAGCATCAATCTCGCCGTTGTTTTGCTTTTTGGAGTTGCGGCCTACCGGGTTGCGGTGTCGATTGCTCGCCCGATCGAGGCCCTGTCGGAAGCAGCCCGACGGATCTCGGATGACGAAGATAATGTGGAACTTCCCGAGACTCGGGCTCAGGACGAGGTGGGCGTGCTGACGCGGACATTCAACGAAATGACCGCCCGCCTCGCCAGCAAGGCCGAAGCGCTCGAGCGAAGTCAGGCGGAGACCGAGCAGGCCGTTCAGCAGATGCGGGAACAATACGCCGAACTGCAGCGGGTGAACGAAGTCCTCGAACAGCTCTCGATCACCGATGGCCTCACGAGTTTGCACAATCACCGTTTTTTCCAGGAACAACTCGCCAAGGAGATCAAACGATCTGATCGCGTTGGCGACCCACTTGCGTTGATCTTGATCGACATCGACCACTTCAAGAAATGGAACGACAAAATAGGCCATGCCGGTGGTGACGAAGTCCTGCGCAAGATCGCCAACGTGATGAACGAGATCGTGCGCGAGACAGACGTCCTGGCGCGCTATGGCGGCGAAGAATTTGCACTGATCCTGCCGAAGACGGACATGGATGGTGCCATGAAGTTGGCAGAAAAGATTCGCGCATCGGTAGCCGCAAGCTCGATCGTCCTCGATCTGCCGAGTGAACACATGAGGTTGACGGTGTCGGTCGGCGTAAATGTCTATCGAGGTGATGCGAAGGCCTTCTTCTCGGGTGCCGACCAGGCACTCTACCGGGCGAAGGACGGCGGACGTGATTGCGTGATGGTGACAGAGGAACTGGACTGAGATTCGTGCCTGGCTCGGTCAGGGTTCTTCAACGGGCTGTTAGCGGCGCACCAAACTCTTATGGATCCAGCCAGCCGATCCGGAGATCACCCGCACGAGAAACCATTCGTCCTTACTGCGCTCGACGAACACAGGGGTGTCGCTGGCGAGAACGCGCAGCACCCGGTCGTTCGTCGTGGGTCCGGCGCGCAGATTCACGCGATCGCCCACCACGAAGTAAGTGTCGGGTTGTGATCGGACTGTCTTGGCCTCGAGTAGACCCAGCTCGGCGATACGTCGCGCTCGGTATACGAAGAAGAGAGCAGCACCGGGATTGCCCTGTTGCACTTGACGCTCGGCTTCGGCGAGCTTGCTTTGGGCTTCGCTGGTTTCTTTGGTTCGCCAGGAAGCTCGTTGCGCGGCACGCTTCACCAGGATGCGGGCTTCCGCGAGTTCCGACACGGCATTCGCGCGGGTGTGGTTGCCCCGCAAACCCGATTCCACTTTGACCAACGCCTCTTCGGCGCGCAGCAGATCAGCGCGCAGGCGCTTTACCTCGATGCTCAGCTGATCCGCTCGCTGGGTCTCCGCCCGGTGGTAGACGGCAATGTCCCTTAGTGGTGGGCTGTCCGTCGGCGTGGGCGTGCCCAGTTGAGAACAGCCTGTTTCCAACAGGATGCTGACCAAGGCGATCGCAGAAATCGGGACCCGGACGCGATTCCTGAATAATTTCAACATTCGGCCTCAGGGATTGATTGGATACTGCGGGGTTTTCCGCGATGTTTGTAGACCAGTCGTCAGTATCGTCCGCTGGCAGGACGGCTTGAGCCTTTGGCTCCTCGAACTGGGACACCCGTTGGTGCGAGGCCGAAGCCGCCGTGTCGGCGACCTCGGCCTGCTGGATCGCACTGCATCCCTGTTTGTCGGCGCGCGTCCGATGACGCCCTGGGATCTCGATTCTCGTCTAGTAGTGAACCACGAGCGGAAAGCGGATGCGCCCTTTCCCGCCGCCATTCGAGCGGTTCATCACTGGCAAGTCCGTGAACCCGGGCCCGATGAAGACAACCGAGCCCACGATCTGCCCCCTGCGCGCGCATTGAACCTGGCCGATGAAGTCGAGCCCGTCGCTGATGTCCGACGCTGTCACGTAGCGCAAACCCAGTGCCGGTACACGGGTTGCTGTGCGTCCGATCGGTGTGCCGTTTCTGTCGAAAGCAACGCATTTCACCATGGCGGGCTGGTTGCCTATGTTGGTGAACAGCAACACGGTGTCGGCGGAGTCGAGATCGTCCGGGGGCCTGATGTCGTCGGGCAATGTGTCGAGTTCCCTCTCAACGACGACCTCTTCAATCTGTCGGATCTCGCGCTTTACCGTTGCCTTGTAGAACTTCTCTGCTCTCAAGCCATCTCCGGTTTCCCCGGCGAAGACCATGGGGGCCGTCATCATGCACGTCCCGGCCAGGAGCAACATGGGCATGCGTAGTGGGTTTCGATTCATCGTGATTTCCTCCATGCATCGTATAAGGTGGGAATTTTTCCCACATATAGATTATCGGTGGGAAATAATCCCACGTCAAGGAGTTTTTTGCTGAGCAGGCGCGTTTGTTTCGGGGCAGGCGCCCCGCAGGGGTTTAAGCGATGAGACCCCAGAAGCCGCATACTCGAGGAAGCGATCGCCGGTAGGCGCTCGAAGCTCCGGCGAGACACCCCACACCATGCTGTACTACTTCGACTTCCCTCAGTACTTCCGCATGCTCCGCCTCGCGTGGAACGAACCGCATCCCATGGCGCGCAGGTACTTTTTGTTCATCCTGTGCGTGAGCGTTCCCCTGATCTCGTCGTTTCACGCGATCTGCTTCTTTCTCGACGGCATCCTCTTCCCTGCCCTGCACAACGTTGAGATCCGCACCCCGGTTTTCGTAGTCGGCCACGCGCGCAGCGGAACCACGTTGGTGCATCGTTTGATGAGCAAGGACGATGGGCGCTTTAGCTCCTTCAATTTGTACGAGCTGTACTTCCCTTCTCTCTTGCAGAAGAAAGCGATTCGTGCGGTCGCCAAATTCGATCGGCGCTTTCTCTCCAGCGTGCTCGCAAAACTCGTGCAGGCCTGGGAAGAGAAGCGCTACGCGGCGACTCGCGACATACACGACATGGGACTCACCCAACCCGAAGAAGACGACATCGTCTTCTACTACTCCTGTGCTTCCGGTTACTGGATGACCAAGTTGCCTTATATGGGGAAGCTCGATTTCTATCGCATCGACGAGCGCCCAGCGCATGAACGCAAGCGAATGATGGATTTTTACAAGGCTTGCATCCGCCGACAGTTGTTGTTGAACGGGAGTGATCGCATTCACTTGAGCAAGAACCCTGTATTTGCGGGTCGCGTCGAGACGTTGATCGAAGCATTTCCGGATGCCCGCATCGTGGTGCCCATGCGCAATCCAAACGAAACCATACCCAGCCTGCTCAAACTGATGCGGGTCGGCTACCGGGCGCTGGACTGGGATGAGGACGGCATCATGCGCAGCCTGCGCTTTCTCGCCGACCAGTCCTACCACACCTACCGCTATCCCCTCGAAGTGCTCGCGAGGCATCCCGAGACCCGACAAGCAGTCATTGATTATCGCGATCTCACCGCGCGCCCCGCCGAGACGATCGAACGCAGCTACGAGCAGCTTGGGTTTGCGATCTCCGACGAATACCGAGAAGTGCTTCGCACGGAAGACAAGCGGGCGCGAACCCATGAGACGCGTCACGCCTACAGCCTGGATGAATTCGGTCTTGCGGCCGATGAAATTCGCCGCGAACTCGCGCCTTTGTTCGAGCGCTTCGGTTGGGACGACGATGCCGGCGAAGCGGAGCTTCCGGGAGGCACCGGGTGAGTCGAGCGATGGGTACACCCCATTCGGCGACGAACCCTAGCGACCCTTGAATTTTGGGGAGCGCTTTTCCAGGAAGGCGCGAACGCCTTCGGCGTAGTCTGCGCTCTCATAGCAGGCGCCAATCGAGGCGTCGATTGCCGCTTGATCTCGAGCGCCGGGCTCGCGTTGGATTTGGCTGAGGATGAACTTTGCGCTGGCCAGGGTCAGGGGTGCATTGTCGGCGATCTGTTGCGCCACCTCTGCAACGTGAGCTTCGAGTTGTTCTTTCGGCAGGACTGCGTTCACCAGTCCCATCTGGAGTGCTTCCGTGGCGTCGAAGCGGCGCGCCGTAAAGAAGATCTCGCGGGCCGCAGATTGCCCGACCACGCTGACCAGGGCTTCTAGTCCCCCCGCGTGATACCCGAGTCCCAGCTTTGCCGCCGGAATTGCGAATACACCGTCTTCGGCGCAGTACCGCAGGTCGGCGGTGAGGGCGAGCGCGCAGCCACCCCCGATACAAAAGCCGTGGATCATGGCGATCAGCGGTTTCTGCATCCCGGCAAGCGTCGCAAAGGCTCGCTGGTTGCTTTGATCGTACGCTGCAGCTGAAGCACCGCTGCGGTTCTTTTCGAACTCCGAAATGTCGGCGCCCGACACAAAGGCGACTTCCCCCGCACCGCGCATCACGACCACGCGTACTTCGTCGGACTTCTCGAATGCGATTACGGCAGCGGGAATCGCGTCCCACATTTCGCCCGTGATGGCGTTGCGCCTCGCTTCGTGATCGAAAATCAAGCTGCCGATGCCGTTTTCAATCGTCGTGAGCACTTGTCCAGCCATGGCGGGAGAGCTTACCTCTGATGGCCGTTGGGCGGCGGGAATTTTCCCGCGATCCGTCGAGGAACTCCGATGATCATCGAGACCTGTGAAATCGATCTGGCTACCGACACAGGCCCCATGCGCGTCACGCTGTACGAGCCGGCGGGTGAAGGTCGCTATCCCGGATTGATTTTCTATTCAGAGATTTTTCAACAGACGGATCCGATTCGCCGGGTTGCGTCCCTGTTGGCGGGCCATGGCTTTACAGTCGCGGTGCCGGAAATTTTTCACGAACTGAATCCGATCGGCACCGTGCTCGCCTACGACGACGCCGGCAAGGACAAGGGCAATGCGGACAAATCCGCAAAGACTCTCGAGGCGCACGATCACGACACCAACGTGCTGGTCGACTGTTTGCGCGGGCGTGCGGGTTGCACTGGGAAGGTTGGCGCCATGGGGATCTGCATCGGCGGACACCTCGCATTCCGAGCCGCGCTGAACGACGCAATCCTGGCCGCGAGTTGCTTCTACGCAACCGATCTTCACTCCGACACCCTCGCCTGCAAGGCCGGCAACGGAACCCTCGAACGATGCGCAGAGATCGGGGGCGAGTTGCAACTCGTCTGGGGAAGACAGGACCCTCACATCCCAACCGAGGGCCGCGCCAAGATCTATCAAGCGCTCAGCGCAGCCGAAGTCGACTTCACCTGGCACGAGTTCAACGCCCAACACGCATTCATCCGAGACGAAGGCCCCCGCTACGACCCCGCAGCGGCGCTGGCTGCCCTCGAGCTCGCGATCGGTTTCTTCAAGCGCACACTGACGATCGACTAGACCGCAGGACTGCGCCGTTGTTCGTAGCCGGGAATCGTCCGTCGTATACAAAATCGACAGATTCTGTTGCAGTCGATCGGTATTCCGGCAACAGGACCAAGCCAAAAGCGACGAAGCCGAAGATCGGGCCCTTCATCAGTCCAATGCCGAGGTTCTGTCTATGGACGGGCCTTAGCAGAGGGCCTCGCGGAGTGCGATGATTCCGTCTGGCACCCAGGCAAGCAACACGATGTTGCGTGAACTTGTATCGGTAAGAGCAAAGCCCGAAGTTGCAAAGACACCGGCGCCGATCACCTTCGCGACAACGAATCGCTAGCCCTGGGAACGCCGAGTCGGCGGGATGGTTCTGCAAGCGACAAGCTACCCCCTTCTCAATAACAGCTGGTAATCGAGGTTCTAACTGGATGCCAATCCTTCGCCTTCGTATTGCGACCGTGGCGGTTGTCGGTGCAGCGGCGGTTTTTTTGCTTTTGAGTCTCGCAGCTGAGTCTGCGTTTGCGCAGCAAGTCGCGCCCCTGCTCAGGGGACCAGGGGAAACTCGCCCTGAACTTCCCCCGCTCGATCTGGACGCAGAGGATGCGCCGATCCCCGGTCGCACCCTGCCCCAGATTCATATTCCGGAAGACGACAGCGCGGCCAGCGCGCTCTCCGGCGGAGTCATCTCGATCAAGGCGTTTCATTTTTCAGGCAATCTCGCGCTGTCCGACGCGGATCTCGAAGTTGTCACCCAAGCCTATCTCGGTGAAGAGCGTCGTTACTCGACGGTCCTGGAGGCGCGCGATCGCGTCACCCGGGCGTACGTCGACGCTGGCTACATCAGCTCGGGTGCAGTGCTTCCGGCGCAGGATTATCGCGACGGGGTGGTGGAGATCACGATCATTGAAGGTCAGCTCACTTCGATCGATGTCACAACTGACGGTCGTCTACGGCCCCGATACTTTACCTCGCGGCTCGAAGCTAACGGGGGCACGCTGAACGTAAACACCTTGCGCGAAAGCCTGCGCCGCTTGAAGCGGGATCCGCGGATCACTGCGGTGGCCGCCGAACTCATTCCCGGCGAAGAACGCGGCGAGAGCATGCTGTCGATCGCGGTCGATGAAGCGGTTCCGTATTGGGCCAGCGCCAGTTTCAATAATTACGCTCCAGTGTCGATTGGCGAGTATCGCGGACGCTTTCGCGCGGGTCACCGCAACGTGTCGGGTTGGGGGGATACCTGGTCGACCGCGTACTCCGTCGCCGAGGGACTGCACGATGTGGATGTGCGAGTCGAAGTGCCGCTGAATCGCTGGGACACTTCGCTCGAGATTTGGATGCGCCGTGCGTGGAGTGAAATCATCGAAGATTCCCTCAAGGCCCTCGACATCGAAAGCAAGACCGAGGCCTATGGATTTCGCATCAGGCAGCCGGTGTTGCGCGAACGCGGTCAAGAGGCTCGAGTGTTCTTTGCGGGGGACTGGAAACGCGGCCGTGGGTTCTTGGCCGGAGCGGCGGGGATCGACCCAGACGATCCAAACGAGGGGGAATCGACGGTCGCGGTGTTGCGCGCCGGGGGAGACTACCTCTTGCGCCTGAGACGGCGGGCGTTCGCAGCAAGGATTACGGCGAGCGTCGGACTTGACATACTCGATGCCACCCCGCTGCAGCAGAACATGATGACGCTTGAAAAATTTCCCGACGGAAAATTTGTAAGCGGCCTCATCCAGATCCAGGCTGTCGAGTACTTGCCCTGGTACGACTTGCGAATTCAGTCGCGCATTGACGCACAGGTGGCCGACGCGCACCTCCTGGGACTGGAGCAGTTTGCGCTCGGGGGACACAACTCGGTGCGAGGCCTCCGGGAGAACCTCCTGGTTCGGGACCAGGGCGTCGTGGGTTCGGTGGAATTACGAATCCCCCTGCCCCATGTCGAGCCAGTAGAACGGCTGGAGCTTGGACTCTTCTGCGATGCGGGCTATGGGCGTGATTTCGCAGGGAGCGGATCGGGAGCCAGGTTGGTGAGCCTGGGAGTCGGTATCCACGCCGACATCTGGCGCCATGTACGAATCGCTATCGAGTGGGCGGGGAAAGTAGAAAAGACTGGCGGCGTGACTGGAGACAAAAAGGCGTTGCAGGACGACGGCCTTCACTTCTCGATGCAGGTCCGCTTCCCATGAGTTGCACTTGCTTTTTGAAGTGCGCCGGTGATACAAGAGAACCTGGAGTGGTGAAATGTTAAACAAATATGGATCGGGCTCGCTCGGGCGAGCCGTACTGTCATTCATCGTGTTGGGATTGTTTGCTGCATCCAGCGCGTCTGCTCAGATCGTCCGGGACGACACCGAAGGACAAGAGGCGGGGAACATCGAGTCCATCGAAGGCGTGTTCTTGATCGACGGTGAAGACGGCATCCGCAGCACAGACGGGAGCCTGATCGTACACAGCCTGAGCGAGATGGGTTTGAAATCCACTGAGACCGCTCGCTACATGGACAGTAACGAAGCTGGCCTCGAGGCCGCACTGACCGTGCTCACTCGAATTACCGGTAGCAACTCTTCGCAACTCGACGGCACGATCGAGAGTGATTATCCCAACGCCGATCTACTCTTCGTCAATCCCAACGGCGTCTTCTTCGGTTCGGGTTTCTCCCTCGACGTAAAGCAGGGCTTCCACGTCAGCACGGCTGACTTTCTCGAGATGCGCAGCACCCTCGACGGTTCAATAACCACAATCGATACCGGAGCGCCATTGCTTGTACCGGATCTGACCATGGCCGTTCCACACGCCTGGGGTTTTCTGGGTGCCGGGCCGACGGGTCTGGGAGATATCGTCGTTGATGGTTTCAATGTAACGGACAGTTTCCTGGGAACAGAGGCCGCCGAACTGAGCTTTGTCGCCGGCGATGTGAGCTTCGGAGATCCGTTGACAGTTGAGGGATTCAGCATCGACACCAATGGCCGGAGTTTTATCGCCGTGGGTTTGGGTCGCGATGGTAGGGTCGAGGGCTTTGCCGGTGCAGCTGGCCCCAACTCAGCCTCGATTGATTCGGTAAGAACGACTTCTTTGCTCGGGGTAGCAATCGCTACAGAAGGAGACGTTTTCTATTCCGGCAGCCTGAGCACGATTACCGATCCCCAGTCGGATGGAGGCCGTGGCAATGGTGACATCCTGCTTCAGGGCGGCACTGTCACGACCCAGGGATTCATCACGACCGGGGGTTTGGTTTTCGACGACGCGGGCGACGTGCGGATTTTGGGTAATGACATCCTGCTCGATTCGAGCATTGTGACCGTTAGCCTTGGTGCCAGCGCGGGCGACATCCTTGTCGTTGCGGAGGACACGCTCACGATCGGGAGTGGGCAGACATTTAATACCATCGGTTCGAGAACGGGCGACCAATCGGGTTCGATAGGATTCTTCGGCGCCAAATCTGTCATGGCCGACGGCATTACGATCCTTACCGGTTCGGCGCTGTCTGGCACAGAACCCAACACGATCCAGGTGGCTGGGGATGCGATCAGTTTCAGGGGCTCGAAGATCGATGGAAAGTCCGCCAGCGGTACACCCGTGGCTGTCTCGATCGAGGGGCGCGTTGTGGACATTAGCGGGTCTAATGTCGACCTCACGACGTCCGGAAGCGATCAAGCTAGTGGTTCGATTTACGTGTACGGAAGCGAGCAGATCATCGCAAGTGACGCAACGGGCTCAGTGGCCGCGCTTGGCGATAACAGCGATGGCGGTACGGTTCAATTCGTTACCCGGGATTTGACTTTCGATGGCGAGGCCGACCCTATCTACGACGTATCGTCGGAATCCGGGACCGCTGGCTCGTACGTCGAAACTACTCTCGATGGCAGCAATATTATCCGCGATTCCACTCCCGGCCAGACTCCCGGTCTGCTTGTGCTCGACGCTGAAAACACTTACACGATTCACGGCGACGACGGCATCAAAAGAGATGACGACTCTCTGGTGTTGCACAGCTTTTCCGAGTTCGATCTGAATGTTGGAGAGACTGCACTCTATACCGACAATGCGACGAGTCTCGTTGAAGTCGACAGCGTGATTACGCGAATCACAGGTTCGAGGCCGTCTCAAATCGATGGGAGCATTGTAAGCGCCTACGATTCCGCGGATCTGTTCTTCCTAAACTCAAACGGAGTTTTCTTCGGGCCGGACTTCGCGATTGACACAAAGCAGGGCTTCATTGTCAGCACCGCGGATCGGCTGGAACTGTTCAGCGATTTCGACAGCTCCGTTACGTTGATGGACATGACGGCGCCGATCGAGGCACCCCTGTTGACGGACGTCAGTGTGGGAGCCGTGCAAATTCGCAACGGCAATCTTTCGTCGATCGTGGTCGATGGCTTCGATGTGGCCCCCATCGATTCTGATTTTCTCGGCGGCGTGTTCGTCTTCGTTGCCAGCGAGCTGACTTTCGGTTTCGATGCGCCACTCGACATCAGTACCCAGGGCCGCGGCTTTCACGCAATCGCGTTGGGAGGTCCCGGTCGCGTCATAGACGCCAGCGATCTCGACCCGCAGGGGCCTGAAACTTCAGGGCTGTCATTGGTAACAACCGATCTGTCTGGGAATCAGATCAACGCGTCTGGCAACTTGACGTTCAACGGAAATCTTGCCACCAGTAGACCGTCTGACAGCAGTGGTGACGTCTCGTTTCGAGGCGGCACCGTCCACTTGAGCGGTGGCTCTATCTTCACGGGGGAAATTCTCACGATTCCCGATTTTCCCGAAGAACAGTTTTTCGTAGCTGCCGCAGCCGAGGGACCCACTCGGGTGGGCGACGTTGAGATCCTCGGGACCGATGTTCTGCTTGACATTGACATCTCTACCGCCTCGTTCTTTGCCGATACTGGCGGTGCCGTAAATATCCAGGCGACGGATACGATCAGTCTCGGTCAAACCAATTCCATCATTATTATCGATACGGGTTCATTCTCTGGTACGGCGGGGTCTGTGTCGATCAAAGCAGGCATCTCGATCTCGGGCGACAGCGTTACGATCTCGGCTGACGGTCCAACCACCGCTGGCGTCGTGATTGAAGCTCCCGAAATCGCCCTCCCCAACATCACGATTTTCGGCAGCTCGGGCTCGACTGAGAAACCCGGCGGTCTCTCTGTTTCTGGGGATTTCGTAGATCTGAGTGGAGCCTTGATCGACTTTGGGAGCTTGGGTGAGACCGGGATTGCCGGAAGTGTCGATATCTTTGCCGAGCAGCAGTTGGACGTTACGGACGCCTCTATCTCCACCGGCGCAGTGGATGGCGCCCACGCAGGCGACATCACTCTCACCTCGGCCCAGTTTTCAGATCTCACCACCCTACAAACTGACGTATCGGGTATTTCACCCGAATTGGATGGCACGTTCGAAGTCGTTCGACTCGGTACGGAGCCCCCTCCTGAAGACGACTCCACCGACAATACAATTACAGAAATCGTCAACACCCTCGAGCAAATCTTCACCAACAGCGACGACCCAGTTGGCTTCACCGATCTCGAGCCCTTCGAAACCGAACTCACAGCTTCGAGCCTGCCCCCGGTAGGTTCCGGCCCCCCCGGAGATCCGGCCATTGAAGAAGCCGAGCAGCAGATCGCCGCCGCATCCGCCAGCAGCCAGGCACACGCTCAAAAGAAGAAGACTTCAAAGGTCCCCGGCGTCTCCCTCTTCACCAATAGCGCCGAGGCCGCGCCGATCGTTCCCCGCACCTGCGAATCGATCGCCGGCAGGGACCGCAAGAGCCAGTTCCTGGCCAGCACCAGCAGGCGCTTGCCGGCATCTCCTGAAGATTGGTTGATCGCCTTCGACACCACAGGCGATCAACTGCTCGCCGCGGCCCAGAGTCCCGATCTTCCTCCCGTTGGAGCGATTGGGCCATCGGTTGCGAACGTCGAAGAACTCGAGCGCAACATCCGAACCCAGCGCGCATTGGCGACGGCGGCCGTGGCGGTGCGAGGTGGCCGCTTCGAAGAAGCCGCTGCCGGATTTGAATTGGTCGTGAATGAACTCGAAGCGGCAATGGATGCCCGGGGCGCCAGTGAAGCGCTCCTCGCGTACGCTCAGCTTCAGCAGAATGACGGTCGTTTCATGGGCGCGCGTCGCAGTCTCGAGCGCGCGCTCGCCCTGGCTGAACCCCTCGGCGATGAACAACACACTGCTGCAATCCGTACGAGTCTCGGCAATGCGTTGATCGGCACCGGGGAACTGGTCCGGGCCGAAGAGGAATTGACCCGCGGCCTCAACATCGTGATCGCCTCGGACAACAATGCCCCTGCGCCAGCGGTCTTGAACAATCTCGGCAATCGCCATGCCGCTACCCGCGACTTTACGAGTGCACTCTGGGCCTTCGAGCGCTCGGCCAAGCTCGCACGCAAGCTTGGCCGCAAGGGTGACGAAGCCCGGGCCCTCGCCGGAGCCGCCCGAGCCGCCGCAGACAGCGGTCACCTGGCGGATTCGCGCAGGCTGCTCGACAAGGCCATGTCCCTGACCCAAGACTTGCGCGAGACCCGAGAGCGCGTGCCGCTCAACATTCACATGGGCCGCAGCTTCGCTCAACTGGCCGCGGTGTCGCCAAAGGCGCGAGCGGAATCGCTGTTGAGCGCCTACGGAGCCTATGATGCGGCGCTCAAGGGAGCCGAGGAACTCGGGGATCTGCGCAGTGTGGCGCTGGCGAATTTGAATCTCGGCGCTCTCTATCGCGAAGAGCAGCACCACAGCGAAGCGTTGTACTTGACCCGTCTGGCGCGCCGCGCTGCGGAAGGCATCAATGCCCCCGAGCTGCTGTACCGCGCACATTGGCAGGAAGGGCAGATCCTCTGGTCAGAGCATCAGGTCGGGCCCGCGCTGGCGGCGCACCGACGGGCGGTCGCGATTCTCGAAGAGACCAAACCCGTGGCATCGGAGGGCTACGGCACGACCGACGCCTCGTTCCGCATGACCGTGGGAGGTGTCTACCAGGACACCGTCGACTTGTTGCTGCGCACCGCGAGCATGGTCAAGAGCCAGCACACTGCCGATCTCTTGATTGCAGAAGCTCGGGACACCCTCGAAAAGCTCAAGGGCGCCGAACTGCGCGACTACTTTGAAGATGAGTGCATCGCGAGTGTCGGCGGAAGTGGTCGCGGCATCGACAATTTGGGCGACGAGGTTGCAGTGGTCTACACCGTCACCTTGCCCGATCGCATCGAACTGCTGGTGGGTCTCCCGGGGGGGATCGAGCGCTTTACGACCAAAGTCGCGGCAACGCGCCTGATCAAGACCGTGGATCAATTCCGCCGAGCGGTACAGAATCCGCTGACCACCGAGCACCGCGCAATTGGCAAGTTGCTCTACAAGTGGCTGGTCGCTCCGTACGCCGAGCGGATGGACGAGGAGGGAATCGAAACCCTCGTGTTCGTACCCGACGGGCGCCTGCGCACCCTGCCCTTCGCCGCCCTGAGTGACGAAGACGGTTATTACGTAGGGGATCGCTTTGCGACGGCCACGGCACTTAGCTTGCGGTTGCTGACGCCTCCCGAATTCGCTTCGGAACGTGGACGCCCAGTGCTGGCCGGAGTGAGCGAGAGTGTGCAGGGCTTTAGCGAGTTGGCTGCGGTCACGGAGGAGTTGGCTCAGATTCAAGCCATTGAAGGCGGCGAGCTGCTGCTGAACGAATCCTTCACCCTGGCCAAGATCCGAGAAGCGGTCGAGCAGGAAGTACCCGGCATTGTCCACCTTGCGACTCACGCTGTATTCACCGGCAATCCCGATACGAGTTTCTTGCTCACCTACGGGGGACGCGTCGGATTCGACGATCTCTCCGACGTAGTTGGCATGACCCAGGCCGATGGCGCGCCGCTGGATCTGTTGGTCCTGAGTGCCTGCGAGACGGCAGTGGGCAACGATCGGGCGGGGCTTGGCTTCACCGGGAGTGCGATTCGTGCCGGCGCACGCAGTGCACTGGGGAGCCTCTGGTCGATCTCGGACACCGCGGCACGGGAACTGATGATCGCCTTCTACCGCGGCCTGCAGGAGCCCGAGCTCAACAAGGCGGAAGCTCTGAAGAAGGCTCAGACAACCCTGCGCGAAAGCGAACGCTATTCACATCCCTTCTACTGGGCACCCTTCACCCTGGTCAACGACTGGATGTAGAACGCAGACTCGTTTTGTCGCTAGGGATGCCGCTGCGCCCCAGTCCGCGGATCTACGTCGGGGGGTTGCGCGAGAGCGCGCAAAGTTCGAAGATCTGAAGCGCTCATGGCTCTCTCCGAATCCACTGCATCCTCGCCCTCACCACCCATTTGGTTCGCAAATGCGTTCATTGTCGCCTACGGCGCAGATGCCGTGCTCAGCTTGGTCAGCCTCGCGAGCGATTTGTTCATTGAACTCCCTCCGCTAATCGCGTTGCAGCGATACGTCGCTGTACTGGTCTTGTTGGGGGCCATTTTGTGCGTGCCCATACTGGCAATCTGCGCGCGACTTCCGATGGGAATGTTGCTGACCCTCTGCGCAAGCGTCTTGTGGTTGGCGAGTGGGGGCGCGCCACTAGCTTTGGCGCTCGATCTCGAGTGGGAACTGCCCGCCGCGCTCGGAGCCATTCAGCTGGGACTCGCCGCCGCGACGCTGCTTCGAATCCGTCACTTGAATCGGGGGGAGAATTGGCTGCTGACCGACTCGACCCGGGGCGGTCCGCAAATTGCGCTCGGCCATAGCCTGCGCTTTTTTGCCGCGATGCTGTTCGTCATGGTTCCGCTCCTGGTCGGCTATGTCGTGGTTTCGTTCGCGACATGGCTGGAGGTGGGAACCGAGAGTTTCGTGCAGGTCAACCTCTCCGGAATTCAATTGGCCGATCGTCGATACGCCCAGGGAGAAAACGAGGTGCGCCTCGTGGGCATGATGCACGTGGGGGAAGACGAGTCCTATCGGGCGCTCACCGCGAGTTTTGTGAGTGAAAATACGATCGTGTTGGAAGAAGGCGTGTCGGATGAGGGCGCCGTACTCGAGGGTGCGCTCACCTACGAACGCCTGGCTCGAAACCTGGGGCTACAGACCCAGCAGCCGATCGGCTTCTACCTGTTTCCAGACGGCGTGACCGGAGCTGCAGGAGAGTGGCCGGTGCTTCGCAATGCCGACGTCGACGCTCGCGTGTTCGCTCCCGAGACCGTGGAGTATCTCGCGCTGGCTGCCGGCATTTGGGACACCGACGAACCCCTGTTGGCGTTCATAGATTTCTACCGCCACGTTCTCGAGCATCCCGAGCTCGCGGAGGTGTTCCTGCGCGACATCCTCGAACTGCGCAATCGTCACCTGCTGGCCCAAATCCAAATTGCATTGCCGCAGTACAAAAACGTCATCGTGCCGTGGGGTGCGCTCCACCTTCCGGAAATTGAGCGCAAATTGCTCGAGCAGGGCTTTGTCTTCGAAGACGAGACTCGGCGTCAGGTGGTTGGGTGGAGCACACTATTGGCAGCGTTGCTCTGAACCGCTGCCAAACATTGGGCTACGCTGCTGCCCGGAAGTCCCGAAAGGACAACCCAACCGCATTGGGAGCGAGTTCGTCGTGAGCAGCAGAACGTCGTATTTCGGCAGCATCCGTGCCGTTTTGGCCTGGATCCTGGTGGTTTACGGTCTGTACTTCGCCCCACTGTTTCTGCATTTATATCGCCTGGACCATCTCTACGACGAAGACCGCATCGTCCACAACTTTTTGAACATGCAGGACTTGTTTCCGACGCGCGCGGTCCGGGCTCCCGCCGAAACCTCCGAATTCCGGCGAGCCGAGATCGAGCTTCCAGAAACGTTTTCCTTCGAGGGGGCGGATCGCAATCTCGAGGAGTATCTCGAATACAGCCGCTCGACGGGCATGCTGGTGCTGAAAGATGACACGATCGTCTACGAGCAATACTGGCTTGGACACCGTGAAGACGGGCAACACATTTCATGGTCGGTCGCAAAGTCCTTCATCTCGGCCCTGATCGCAATCGCGCTCGAAGAGGGCAAGATCATAAGCATCAACGAGCCCATTACGCATTACCTGCCCGAACTCGTCGGCAGCGGATACGACGAAGTGCGGATCAAAGATATCCTGCAAATGTCTTCTGGAGTGGGTTTCAACGAGGACTACGCGGACCCCGATTCCGACATCAATCGCTTTGGTCGGACCATCGCTTTTGGCGGATCCATGGCCAAGTTTGCCGCGAGTCTCGAGCGCGCGCGGGAACCCGGCAGCTACCACCACTACGTGAGCATCGATACCCAGGTGCTGGGGATGTTGCTCACCCGGGTGACCGGGGTGAGCATTGCGAGCTACCTGGAGGAAAAAATCTGGCGCCAACTCGGAATGGAGCACGACGCCTACTGGATGCTCGACGGCACGGGCATGGAGGTCGCGCTCGGGGGGCTGAACGCTTCACTGCGGGACTACGCGCGCTTCGGCATGTTGTATTTGAACGGCGGCAAGTTTCGGGGCCGACAAATCGTACCCGCCCGCTGGGTCCGCGCTTCGACCTCTCCGGGGGGGCCACATTTGATGCCCGGCAAGGGAAACCCCGCCTCGTCTTCCAGTTGGGGATACGGTTATCAATGGTGGATTCCCGGGCCGGGAAATTCGGACTACACGGCGGCCGGCGTCTACAATCAATACATCTACGTGAACCCCGGCGCCCGGGTAGTGATCGTCAAGAACTCTGCGAACCGTCGCTACCTGGTCGAGCGCCAGGAGTCGAAAGATCTACACATCGCCATGTTCCGGGCAATCGCTGAAGCGCTTCGCAAGTCCCCGGCTGCTAGAAGTTCTTCGGAAGCCCGAGACCGCGCCGCGCGATGATATTCTTCTGAATCTCACTCGAACCACCGCCGATCGTTTCGACCACGGTCGCGCGGTAGGCAGAATCAAAGCGCCCCTTCTGCATTGCGTGGGGGTCGTCGAGCCGGAACTGCCCTTCGGAACCCATGATATCCAGGCCCTTGTTGACTGAGCGCTGAGAGAGTTGCGTCGCGAAGAGCTTGTACTGAGAGGCCTCCACGGTTGGAGGTTTGCCTTCCACACCTTTCGCAGCGGCAACGAAACGCAGGCCGAGAACCCGGGCAACCTCGTGATCGGTCGCGAGCTTCGCAATTTCACTGCGCACGACGGGATCGTCCTTGCGCAACTCGCCGTCCCGGGTGTTGTTCTTGACGTAGTCCAACAACAGTTCGAAGCGGGCCCAGATCGGGGAGAAGGTGAACATGGTAAAGCGTTCGAGATCGAGCGCCTCGGAGATGTACTGGAATCCCTTGCCCTCGTCGCCGACCATGTAGTCGTCGGGCACGAACACGTCGTCGAAAAAGACCTGGTTGGTTTGATCTCCGCCGATGCACTCCATGGTCTGAATTTCGAGACCCTTTTCATTCATGGGAATCAGAAAGAGGCTGATGCCGGCGTGCTTCTTGACTTCCCGGTTGGTGCGGGCACCCACCCAGTACCAATCGGCAAAGTGCGCGGATGTGGTCCAGATCTTCTGACCGTTGAGGTTCCAACCGCCGTCCACTTTGTCGGCGCGAAGTTGCATGTTGGCGGCATCGGAGCCGGCCTGGGGTTCGCTGTAGCCCACGGCAAACTCGACTTCGGCATTCAGGATCTTGGGGAGAAATTCGGCCTTGAGCTTGTCGCTGCCGTGGCGGATCAAGGTCTTGCCGATGATCCCGACCCCCTTGCCGATCTGGGGAGCACCCACGTAGGCCAGGGCTTCGTTGAGCAGGTATTCGAGGATTCCGGATCCTTCCTGTCCGCCGAGTTCCTTGGGCCAGGTGATGCCCAACCAGTTCTTGTCCGAGAGTTTTTTGAGGAAGGCGCGTTTGGCCGGGGTGTCGACCAATTGCGTGAAGTTCTCCTTCCAGGGTTGCATGACGTCGTCCGAATGCACTTCCTGTAAAAACGCTGCGACCTCGCTGGCAAAGGCCTGCTCTTCTGCGCTGAATTCGAAGTCCATGATCTGCTCTCCCCGTCTCGTCCCGGCCGCCGGTGCCCGTCGACTGCCCGGATACGAGCCGACCAGTTACGAAACGCACCGTATCGAATGGTCGAGAACACCGCAACCACGACCTCGGGGCATCGACCCGCCTGGGGCTCTCCGGTAGGGGTCCTCTCAGTGATGTGACGCTTTAGAACGAGCGGTAGCGCCTTAGGACGTGCTCCTGGCGAACTCTAACCTGTTCCCGGCGCTCTGCTGGCGTCACTCGCCGAGTCTCGGAGGGCAGGTTTTTGCGGATTTCGTCGAAGCGCACCTTGGTTGCGGTAATGGTCGGCCACTGGTCCGTTGGCGGCGTCTCGCTGTACGCCCAGCGCGGGGTCAGGAAGCCCTCGCGATGCCCCGTCGTATCGATCCAGTTGGGGACGCCGGGATCGCGGTGCGCGATCACCAGTCGAATCACGCCATCGGAATCGACCTCGCTCTGATTCCCGTTGAGACTGCCAATCTGGTCGCCGTACTCGACCGACTCACCCCATAGATTGGCGATCTGAAAGCCCACGTATTGCGGAGGACTGGGAATGCGGTTTTCGATGATCAAGGCTTCATCGGGCTCGAGTTCGAAGACACCACCGGCATAGAGGTTCGTGCTCATCCCACCGCCGGTCGCTGCGGACGCGGCGTTGATCGTATTGAAACCGTTGCGTGGAAACTCGATGCCCGGAATCGAACCGTCTCGCTTGCCGTATACGCCCATGGGAATGGTCCAGAACGCGTTCCAGAAGTGCATTTGTCCGCGCACCAACTCACCGCAGCGTCGCAGTTCCGCCGCGGCTTGCTCGGCGTTGTAGGCTTCTTTCGCCGTGCCTTCCGCACCCAGTTGCGTGATCGAAAAGTGGATCGCGTCTTCGCGTTCCCAATCGTAGAAGAGTTGACGTCCGCTGATGTAATCCGCGTAGCGCTCGAGGGGGGCGTCCGGGTCTAACGGATTTGGCCGGTCGGCAATCCTCAGCGTTGAAATGAAGTTCCCCACATGTCCTTCGGGTCTTTCGGGGGCTAGCAAGATTTCGAACGAACCGTCGGCGGCGACTTCGATGGACGACGAGTCGAGATTGCCCGTCTGGAGCTTGACTCCCGGGATGAGTTCGCGCAGATCCCCGGAGTCGCCGGCCAGCACCCCGGATGAGGCCTCAAAAATGACGTAGTGCGGAGCCATACGCCCCGTTGTCGCGGGATCTTCTCCCCGCCAGACACGCGAATCTTCGGCCTGTCCACGCAGGCAGTATTGCTCGCGTCCGTCGATTGCGGCGGAAAAATAGATTGCATCGGCGTTGTCGATGGTCGCGCGATTAAAAATGCTCAATACATTGCGAATTGCGGGCCGTGTCTTGTCCGAGTGGAAGGAACGCTCGATGGCGTTATGGAGGAAACCAATCAGATAGCGGTAGCCCTCTGCCAAATTTCGTTCATTCATCGGCGCTGGCATCAGTTCGGCCTGGTCGATGGCGTCGCGCGCTGCTGCGAGACTGGCAAACATATCGTCCCATGCCGCGCGAAGTTCCTGCTGGACTTCCTTCGGGTCTTTGGCCATCGGGTGTTCGGACCTCCATCGCATCGCAAGCGTGAACCGAGCCTAGCCCGAGTTGAGCCGCCGGTCGCGAAGACGAGCACGCCGCCCGAGCCCGGAAAAGGATCTTCCCCTCGCTCTTCCGTGCTGCGGCAGTATCATCCAGACCCCCGGAAACCACGTCAGGAGCAGAAACATGTCGAATCCCTTCAACAGCAAAGCGACGCTCGAGACCCCCGCCGGGGACAAGTCGATCTACCGGCTCGCGGCGCTGCGCGACCACGGGGACATCGACCGGCTGCCGTATTCGATCAAGATCCTGCTCGAAGCCTGCCTACGCAACGTAGATGGTTTCAGCGTCACCGAAGAACATGTAAGACAACTGGCCGCCTACGATGCGCGAAACGTCGGTGAGACCGAAATTCCATTCAAGCCGGGACGCGTACTCCTGCAGGACTTCACCGGCGTGCCAGCGCTGGTCGACCTCGCCGCAATGCGTTCGGGGGTGGTGCGCATGACCGGGGACGAGGCGAGTGCGAGCAAGATAAACCCATTGGTGCCGTGTGATCTGGTGATCGATCATTCGGTGCAGGTCGATTCGTTTGCGAGCGAAGAATCGCTGCGCATCAACACCGAACGCGAATTTGCCCGCAACTCCGAGCGCTACGAGTTTCTGAAGTGGGGCCAGCAAGCATTCGACAATTTTCGCGTAGTACCTCCGGGCACGGGAATCGTGCACCAGGTCAACCTCGAATACCTGGCCAAGTGTGTCTGGGAAACCGACGGTGTCCTGTACCCCGACAGCGTCGTGGGAACCGACAGCCATACGACGATGATCAACGGCCTGGGAGTGCTGGGCTGGGGCGTGGGTGGAATCGAGGCCGAAGCCGTGATGCTCGGCCAGCCGATTTCGATGTTGATTCCCGAGGTGGTTGGCTTCAAGTTGTTCGGAACGCTCGCGAAAGGCTGCACCGCCACCGACTTGGTCCTGACGGTGACGCAGCAGTTGCGCGAACACGGGGTGGTGGGAAAGTTCGTCGAATTCCACGGTCCCGGGCTCGACGACATGCCCCTGGCGAACCGCGCGACCCTCGCAAACATGGCCCCCGAGTACGGCGCCACAATGGGATTCTTTCCCATCGACGAACGGACCCTCGAGTATTTGAGGTTGAGTGGCCGCGATGATGCGCTGATCGAAACGGTCGGGCTGTACGCCAAGGAGCAAGGTCTCTGGCGCGATGAGTCTCGGGACATTCGTTATAGCGCCGATCTCGAACTCGACATGAGCACGGTCGAACCGTCCCTCGCCGGCCCAAAGCGACCCCAGGACCGGATCGTGCTGTCCCAGATGCAGAGCCAGTGGACTTCGGATCTGGCGCAAACCTTCGGCAAAGCCGAGGCAGACACCATTCCAGTGGACTACGAAGGTGACAAGTTCGAACTCACGGACGGAGCCGTGGTGCTGGCCGCGATCACGAGTTGCACCAACACCAGCAATCCAAGCGTCATGCTCGCGGCGGGCCTGCTGGCGCGCAACGCCAGAAAGCGCGGTCTCAATCGCAAGCCCTGGGTCAAGACTTCGCTCGCGCCGGGCTCCCAGGTGGTGACCGAGTACCTCGACGCGGCGAACGTAACGGTGGACCTCGAAGCCCTGGGCTTCTACAACGTGGGCTATGGCTGTACGACCTGCATTGGGAATTCAGGTCCGCTGCCCGATCCGATCCGCGAAGCCATTCACGAACGCGATCTCGTAGCCTGCAGTGTGTTGAGCGGCAACCGAAACTTCGAGGGGCGCATTAGCGCGGACGTCAAGGCCAATTACCTGGCCTCCCCTCCCCTGGTGGTCGCCTATGCGATCGCGGGAACCGTCAATATTGATCTCACGACGGATCCCCTCGGCATTGGTTCCGACGGAGAAGAAGTCACCCTCGCAGACATCTGGCCGAGTCAGCAGGAAATCGCCGACGCCGTGGGCGAGTTCGTGACCCGGGAGCAGTTCATCGACAAATACGCGGACGTCTTCAAAGGATCAGTGCAGTGGCGTGATGTCAAGAGTTCTGAGGGTGCGCTCTACAGCTGGAATGAAGCGAGCACCTACGTGCAGGAGCCTCCGTTCTTCATCGGGCTGAGTCCTGAGGTTGCGCCGATCACCGCCATTCGCGATGCGCGCTGCTTGATCAAGGTCGGAGATTCCATTACCACCGATCACATCAGTCCGGCCGGAGCCATCGGAGCCGACACACCGGCAGGTGCCTTCCTGGCCGATCACGGTGTCGAACGCGACATGTTCAACAGCTACGGCTCGCGTCGGGGTAACGACCGCATCATGACCCGAGGAACCTTTGCCAACATTCGCGTGCGCAACGAACTGGCTCCGGGAACCGAAGGCGGATACACGACCGACTTTACCCGGGGTACCGATGGCGAAGTCTCGTTCATCTACGATGCGGCCCAGAACTACAAGGCCGCCGGCACGGCGCTGGTGGTTCTGGCGGGCAAGGACTACGGCATGGGTTCGAGTCGCGACTGGGCCGCCAAGGGAACCTTCTTGCTCGGCGTCAGGGCTGTACTGGCGGAAAGCTACGAGCGGATTCATCGCAGCAACCTGGTGGGCATGGGGGTGCTTCCGCTCTGCTACAAGGACGGCGACTCCGCGGCATCCCTTGGGCTGACCGGCAGGGAGCATTTCGACATCGACATCGATGAAGATCTCGAAGCGCGCCAGAATGTCTCCGTTCGTGCGACCAACAGCGAGGGCCAGGTGGTCGAGTTCAAGGCGATTTGTCGCATCGATACACCGGCCGAGGTCGGCTACTACCGAAACGGTGGCATCCTGCATACGGTGTTGCGGGAAATGGCCCGAAGCTGAACAGCTCGCGGGCTGCTAGGTCAGATTGAAGTCTGCGAAGTCTGGCTCGCGGGTCCAATCCCAGTATACGACCAGGCGCCACGGGCTGAGGATGTGAATCTTCCCCTTGGCGTTCTTGTACCAGCTGTGGTCGATCGAGGGATGAGACCAGACCATGGTTTCCAGTTCTTTCTGGGTGCGCTCGTAGTACTCCTGGTGCACCTCCGGCTTGGGTTCCATCGAACGCAAACCGCGCTCCATCATTCCCTTTATGCAGCCCTCGATGTATCGCATCTGACATTCGGAGTGGAAAATCAAGCTGCCGCCGTGGGCGAGGTTGGTGCCGGGACCGTACATGCAGAACAAGTTGGGAAACCCGGGCATGGTAATTCCAAGGTAAGCCTTGGGTTCGTCTCCCCAATGGGATGTCAGCTCCAGGCCATCTCGTCCCACAATGTTCATCGGGTGAAGGAAGCGGTTTGCGTGGAAGCCCGTCGCGTAAACGATGATGTCGACTTCGATCTCGCGCCCGTCAGTCGTCACGATGCCGTTCTTTGTGATTCGCTCGATTCCTTCCTTTACCAGATCCACATTGTCCCGGGTCAGCGCCTTGAGCCAGCTACCGTTGTCTTGCAGGGTGCGCTTGCCCGTGGCTGGATAGGTGGGGAGAACTTTGGCGATGAGTTCGGGGTCGTTATCCACCTGCTCCGTGATCCAAGCCGTGAACATCTGCCGCGTTGCATCGTTGGCCGCGCTGATCGACTTGCCGTCGTCCGGCCACTCCGGGTCGATGCGCGCTGCGACCAATCCGCCATCGCAGCCGGGCCAGAAAATCAGGAAGCGATACCAGCGGCCATAGAACGGAAGGTGTCGCATGGCCCAGCGCACGCCGGATCCCACCTTTTCGTGATAGTTTGGGTTGGGGAACATCCACTGGGCCGTGCGCTGAAACACCGTGAGATGTTCGACGTCCGGCGCGATCGTGGGCACGATCTGGAAGCCACTGGCTCCGGCGCCCACAACGGCGATTCGCTTTCCCTTGTAGTCGACACTGTGGTCCCATTGAGAGGAGTGGAATGAGGCGCCCTCGAATTCTTCGATTCCGGGAAAGTCCGGAATCTTGGGCCGGTTGAGTTGGCCGACGGCAGAGATCACCGCTCGGGCGACCAGGGTCTCTTCACTTCCGTTGGGGTTTCGTATAAGGACCGACCAGACACCGTCTGTGTCGTTCCAGCTGGCACCGACAACCTCGGTTTCCCAGCGCACGTGGGGCCTGACCTCGTGGCGGTCCATCACCCGCTCGAAGTAACTCTGTAGCTCAGCCTGCTGGGAAAAGAATTCGGTCCAGTGATCACTGGGCTCGAAGGAGTAGCAATAGAAGTGGTTGCCGACGTCGACGCGAATACCCGGGTAGGTGTTCTCGTACCAGGTTCCCCCGACCCCTGCGTTCTTTTCGATGATGGTAAAAGGAATGCCCGCTTCTTTCAGACGGATGCCCGCCAACAGGCCCGACTGACCGCACCCGATGACGACGACTGGAAACTCCGCTCGAACTTCCTCGCTGACACTGTCCCAGTCGAGTTTGCGCGCGTCAATCCCGTCGAGCTCCATTTCTTCGAGCATCATGGGGATGTATTCGCTCGGCACTTCGGTGCAGACCAGCCAGCTCATCATCTCCTGGATCAACTCGGGGCTGGGTGGCGGCGGAAGCTTGGAACCGCCGTCGCGATACTTGCGGATGATCTCGAGGGCGAGACTTCGCACCTGCGCCTTGTCCTCTTCGGACATGAAACCCTGGACTTCGTTGATGAACAGGCCCGCCGGGCGCAGGGCTCCCCGGATCAACTCTGCGTCGCCCGTAATGTGCAACAACGAGAGCATCAAGGTTGGGATGCTTACATCCTCGAGGGCCTTGGCGATCGTCGCATCGTCGTCGGTGATGGGCAGACCGGCATGTGGATTGGCTGGTCTCGCGTTCGAATCAGACATGGACAAGCATTACTCCCGGATGGCTAGGTATATAGAACAACACTCTAGCAACTCGTCAAAGTTCACCTCGGACGCTGTGTGTGGTCCCCGTACACGATTAGTTGCCGGCGGGTGACGGGACAACTCGCGTTCGTCACGGACACGCAAGTGGTACAGGGGTAGCGCCGTGTCGTACTGTCGTCGCAACGAAATGCCGCCTTATTGCGCATTGCTGATGGCCATCTGCGCATCAATTGCGGATAGACAATCCAAAGAAAATCTGCTAAGGCGAAAGCAATCGTGTTTCCGAGAGTTAGCTGCGCGTCTAAGGTGATCCCGGTCATGATGCTCGAGTGTACTGCCGATAGATTATAGGTAGATGCAGAGCAGTGATTGTTGGCGCGTGGATGAGTAGATGAATCGAGAAACGCAGAGCACTGTGAGCACGTCCCGACTGGGTCGAAAAGCAAATCGATTTCGCGGGCGGAGTCTCAAGGTCGCAGCGTTGGGGTTGGCTTCTTCGGGATTGGCCGACAACGCGTCAGCGGCGGTCATTTACGAACTTACACTCAATGCATCTCCCGGTACGAATTTTACCATTGATGGATCCCTTCTAAGCGGGATCTCGGTCAACACCGCGGACGCGGGTGACGATCTGTGGCTCCAACCGCACGCATCCATGATGACTGCGAGTACGATCGAGTTCTATGTGACCCCGACTGGCGGAGCGATGTCGGTGGACTATCTGACGCTGATGAGTTATGGGGAGACGGTCGACGACAGTCTTTCGTATGTTGCCACCCAGGGACACATGTCGAAAGGAGGAACGACCAATCCCGACTGGGCTCCAGGTACAACGGCATACGCGGGATTCACCTTCGACACTGGATCGGGTCCACTCTACGGCTGGCTGGAAATCGAATTCAATGCCAGTGGAACCGACTTTACGGTTCTGGGGTTTGCCTACGATGATTCAGGCCTTGCTCTCAACGCGGGTTGGTTGACCAACCCCGAACCCAACACCGCACTCATGCTCGGCATGGGTCTGGTGGGCTTTGCGATCCTCTCCCGCAAGCGCCGACGCGCCAAACTCAGCGCCAGCTGACATCCGACTGCATGGATTCGGACGATACCCTCAAAGCGCGCTACGACGAGAGCCCGTATCGGGATCAAGTCTTCCACGACCTCGATCTCTCCCGGTTGCTTGGGCTGGCGCGTCTTTTTCGGCTGGGCCCGGATGGGTCGAAGGGCTCGGAAATCCGGGTACTCGATCTAGCCTGCGCTTCCGGGGCGCACATTCGCCAACAGGCAGAACGCTATCCGGGTGTCCAGTTCACCGGAGCCGACTTCTCTCAAAACGAAATCGATGCTGGACGCAAGGCCATCAAAGAGAGCGGCGCGACCAACGTTGAATTGATTTGTTCAGACCTGCGAAGTCTCGATATTGCGCCAGGCGATTTCGATGTAATTCTGTGTCATGGAGCGTTCTCTTGGGTTGCTGACGATGTCAAGGAGCGTATTTTTGAACTCTGCAGGCTCGGGCTCAAGCGGAGCGGCGTCGCCGCGATTGCGTATCTAACCTATCCCGGTTGGAAACAGCGCGAAGCCATCCGCGAACTGCTCGCCTTTCGGACCAGCGATATCAAGGATCCAAAGGAGCGAGTGCGCCAGTCTGCGCTGGTGTTGAAACTGTTGCACGCCGGCTATTCCAGCAACAGTGACGATTGCCACGCGCAGTCTCTCAAGAGTGTGGTGGAGAGCATGCAGACCAGTGCAGCGGACGTGTTCCTCCACGACGAACTCGGAAGCATTCACGACCCTTGCTACTTCGTCCAATTCGTCGAGTGGGCGAGCGAGTGGGGGATGCAGTACCTGTCGGAGGTCGATCTGGGCACGATGGCCCTCGACGGACTGCCGTCCGGTGCTGCCGGGTTGCTGCAGCAGCTCGCGCCCGATTTTATCGAAACCCAGCAGCTGATCGATTTCATGGTAAATCGCTCGGGTCGCAGGTCGCTCATTGTGCGTGACGATGCACCGGTGGCTCGCGCGCTCTCGGTCGAGACACTGGCCGGGCTCGAGTTCACAACCCGACTGCGTCATTCACTCGAGCCGACTTCTACGCAAACCCTTGCGCGAAAGTTCGCAAGGGCGGACGGCCAGTTGTTCGAGTTGAAAGACCCTTGCAGCCTCGCCCTGTTGCAGCGCATGCTCAACGATGATTCCCCTGCCCCGACCCTCGCCGAATTGCAGGCCGTAGCCGGCGAAGAGGGACATGGCGGAACCGAGGTCGAACAAACCCTGTTGAGTTTGATTGCGCGCGGCTTTTCCGATCCGCGTCTCCCGATCAAGTAGGCCGACCTACCCGGTCGACGTCCCAGGTCGAGAGATCAGGCCAACATGTCGTCGCGCAGCCGCTCGTAGGTGTAGATGCCTGTCGAGTGCCCATCGCTCCAGTCAAACTGCAGGGCGTATCGCCCCACCTTGTGGAAGCCCGAGGCGGCGACATTCTCGTCCACATCTTCGATCTTGAGCAGCTGTTCCCCTGAGAACTCATGAACGCACGAAGCACACGGGCACTGCGCTCGCAGCTCGAACGCTGAATGCTGCGTCCTTCTCCCGTCCTGCCATTTAATCTCGATGCGGCGCCCGTCGTCTGCCAGGTCTACTTGTGTCGGAAGTGGAATCATGCTCTTGAACGTGTCCTTGCTCGCTGAGAGGGTTTATCCTGCCTGGCACAGGATAGGTGCACCTAGGCCTGATGCGCGAGAGCGTTTACCAGAAAAGCGACGACGTTTTCCCGCGCCTCGTCCGGAGCGAAGTCTTCGGGCGACCGGTCCCACTTGATGTGGATCGCACAAGTTGGAGCGCGGGTGCGATCAAGTCTTTTTGGGCCAGCCGGGTACGAGTCCGCGTTCCGCGCAAAACTCCGGCGCGATGAACGTCTCGCCACTGCGCGCCCGGCCCTCATCACTGGTGAGGATCCAGACGAGCATAGCCGCCGGGACTTCGGCCGGAGTACCGTGTTCAACTTGCATCCGGAATACGGCGCTGTCTTCGCCGAGTATTTCGCGCAGGGCCTCGGTGGGTACGTGCCCGGGATCAATGTTGTAGGCCCGGATCCCGCGCGGATTCAGTTCGACGTGGATCATGCCGACCATCCGATGCAGGGCACCCTTGGAAGCACCGTACGCAAAGCCCCAGCCCCCTTTCCCGGTCGGAAACTTGGGGTCGCTCGACGCGGCGCCCGAAGTCATGTTGACAATCGTGCCCTCCCCGCGCTCCAGCATTTGATCGAGCAACAGACGCGTGAGATAGAACTGCGCGAAGAAGTTTCCCTCGAACACCAATTCGAGTTTGTCCTGGGGGAGGTCCAGAAACCCATCCATCACTCCGGGGCCCTGGTAGATGCCGTTGTTGTAAAGGACATCGATCTGTCCCCAGCTAGCCAGGGCCTCTTTGACCGCTGCATCAATGCTCCTGCGGTCCATCAAGTCGAGGCGAATGGGCAAGGCCTCGCCCCCTCGCTCGCGGATCAGTGCGGCGGTCTCTGCGAGGCTGCCGGGCATGGATCGGGGGGTGCCCGAATCGATGACTGTCGAGCCGTATTCGTATTTCTCACCGGGCGCGACCGTGCGAGCCGTAATCACGACGTCATAGCCAGCCTCGGCGAGCGCCAGGGCGCCGGCCTTCCCGATCCCACGGCTAGCGCCGGTCACGAAGGCAACTGGTTTCTCTCGGGTCATGGGCTCGCCTCGACAACTTCCTGAGGTTGGGGATCGCACGCCCAGGAAAGGTTAGCGGGGGGCGACTTCGAACACATCGGGATCCGCGTCGACCGTGCGGTCGCAAAACTCGCTCATGGAAAATGGCCACTGCGTGACGACCCGGCCGCTCGGCGTTCGGTAATAGCCATTGCAACCCGCCTGCCACACCTTGATTCCGGCGATGGCCTGCTGGACCTCCTCGTTGTAGCGCTCCATCGGCTCGGACCGAATATCCATCCATGCGAGGTCTTCACCCACGATCCGCTCGATCTGCTTTAACGCGTAGCCCACCTGGGCCTCGATCATCGTGAGGATCGATCCGTTGTTGGTGTTGGGTCCGTAGAGCATGAAGAGATTTGGAAAACCTGCGGTGGCAATTCCAAGGTAGGCACGTGCGCCATCGCTCCACGCCTCATCGATGTGTCGATCGTTCCGCCCGGTCACGTCGATCGCCGACAAGTACTTGGTGGTTGAAAACCCGGTTGCCATGATCAGCGTATCTACCGGACGCTCCGTTCCGTCTACGGTGACAATGGCATTTTTGGTGATGCGTTCGATTCCGTCGGTCACCAATTCGAGGTTCGGCCGGTTGAATGCGGGGTAGAAACGGTTGGATAGCAGCGGTCGCTTGCATCCGAAGGGATGCGTGGGTCGCAACTTGCCGTGCAATTGTTCGTCCTCGATGCCCTCGATTGCACCGAGCACTGCCGCCTCGAACCCAGCCAGTGTATCGGGGTTCGAAAACGTCATGCCCTCGTCGACGACTTGAAAGATCTGATCGCGAATCGCCGCCGAGACGTTCGGATCCCTGCGGAATGTCTCGAGCTGTTCTTCGGTGTAGGGATCGTCGAGCTTCGGGAGAACCCAGTTGGCTGTGCGCTGAAACAGGTAAACCTGACCGGCCTCCTCGACGATCTCGGGCACGAATTGAACGGCGCTCGCCGCACTCCCGATCACGCCAACCCGCTGGCCAGTGAGATCGTGATCCCAATTCCAGCGCGCGGAGTGAAAGCTCGTGCCTGAAAAAGTTTCGAGTCCCTCGAGCTCCGGCCAATTCAGTTCATTGAACATCCCCACTGCGCTGACGACCACTTCCGCTTCCACGCAGTCCCCCGAACGGAGTTCCAGCGTCCAACATGCGCGCTCTTCATCCCAGCGAGCACGGGTGACGTCACTTTCGAAACGACAGTGGCGAATCAAGTCGTATTTTTTGGCGAACTCTTCCATGTAGGTGCGGATTTCGGGTTGAGGAGCGTAGGGACGCGACCAGTCGTATTTGATCTCGAAGGAGAACGAATAGAGACCGGATGGGATGTCGCAGGCACAGCCCGGATAGCGATTGTAGTACCAGGTGCCCCCCACTCCGTCGCTCTTTTCGAGCAACACGATATCCTCGAAGCCCGCCAGCTTGAGCTGACTCGCCATGCACAGCCCCCCCGGGCCTGCGCCGATGATTGCAACCCGGAGACTTCGCCTACGCTCGTCGGTTCCGCTCAAGATCCCATTCCTCAGCTGGCTCACGTAGACGATACCAGCAGACGTGGCAGTCTCGTGATAATCCATCCGCGACAAGAATGTCAAGAAACACTGACCAAATGCGAGCCGCTCTCCTATCTTCGACAGGCAGGAGCCCGAGCGGAGATGCAGCGCATCTGGCTGAGCTCCTCGAAATGCGAGTTGAGGACGGAGCCGACATGAGCGAATTGCATTACGACTGGATCGCAGCCCTGCTGTTTGTTGGCGGCTTGTCCGTGGTGACCGTGGCGGGTAAGGCTCTGGTGTTCAAGATCCCAGCGTTCGAGCGTGCATTGAAAATGAACCGAGAAGTGGACAAAGAGAAGTTGTCCCGCAAACGCTTCCGCGATGCGGTCAAGATCAACAACAAGGCCGGGCTGATCACCAATCTGGTTTTCTTTGTCGTGATCTTGCCCTGGTGCGTAAATCTGGCGCCGCGTCCCATCTGGCGGCACTTGGTCGACATCCTTGCCGTGCTGATGGTGTTCGATTTCTTCTATTACCTGACACACCGCTTCATCTTTCATGGAAGACTCATGCGCAAGCTTCACGCTCTGCACCACCAGGCGCGCCAGCCGACCTTTATCGATGCGCTGTACGTGCATCCTCTCGAGACCATTATTGGGCTCGGCTTGTTCCTGATGATGATCCCGCTGATCGGATTCCTGGGCGGCGGTCCGCTCCATGTGGTATCAGCAGTCTTCGCCACGCTGGTCTTCACCCAACTCAACACCCTCAATCACACCTACGTCAACTTGCCCTACTTTCCCTTCAAGACCGTCGACTACATCACGTCAGTTCACGCCGCGCATCACATCGACATGGACCAGGGAAACTACGCCACTTTGACGATGATCTACGACTGGATGTTTGGAACCCTCGAGAAGCCAGTCCGCGCTCCGCTTGGCGATGCCCCGTTCATCGAATAGTTACTCGCGGGTATTGAAATCCACCGCCAGGGCGCCCACCAGGAAAGGTTCGGTGGAATCCCGACTATTCAGATTGCCGCACGAGAGCAACCGACTCACGAAGCCCTTTTAGCCCTTGGACCATCGTTCTTCTCATCGTGGCGTTGATGATCCAGACCGGGACAAAGCCATCGACCTCGGTATGGCTGACGTAGACCGCCCGGGTCTTGCCGCCTGCTTCGGGCGAAAAGGTCCAGGAACCTTCGGAACGGGACACGCGAGTCACGCCGTCGATCGGGGCAGGCCCTTCATCCGTAGCTCGCCAAGAAATCATGTGGGTATCTGTTGCCGCATCGTAGGAGCGATCAATGTGGGAGATGACGTCGCGATCCGCGACAAAAGGTGCGTTGATGTGGATATAGCTGTAGACAATCATCCCATTTTCATCGTCGCGGAGGATTTTCTTGTCCATGTTCTTCTGACTCCGTTCGGGGTCAGCAATGTTCCCTGCCGCTGCCGCTGCGACAACTCTGGGCGGAGAGTCGATGATGGCTTCCAATCGGAATGCGTCATAGTCCGATCCCACAGGCTTTCGCTTGTAAAGTGCGTAGCCGGTTTCACTGTCGCGGTTTTGATCGTGCAGCATCCAAGGCGGCCGCGCGCTGACTTCGGGCAGGCCTTCGGCCCCGCCTGTGCTCGCAAAACCAAGAACCAGCAGAATACAAACGCCACAGCATGAGAGCGCGTACTTGTTGAGCCACATGGAATAACCTCGTACGGAAACGGGGAAGTGCTTCATTTTCTACCATCGAAGTACATGGATTTTTGAGCCATGCACTGCTGCTGAGCCAAGAGTACCATCTTCGGGGATTGAAGCGTTGTGCGGATTGTCAAACACGAGCAGATCCGCACCCAATTCGCGACCCACCCCACTACACGGTCCAGCGTTTTGGCTAGCATCTGCAATGCACCACAACACTAGGGGGCTGAAGATGAGCGGATTTCCCGAACGCACCACCCTGGGGCGGAGCGGCCTGCGGGTTTCCAAGCTCGGCCTTGGCTCGTCGTTCGGGGCCCCCGCAGCCAGCTATCTCGAAGCGTTTGAGCGGGGCGTCAATTACTTTTATTGGGGTAGCTACCGTCGCAGCTTGATGGCCACCGCGATCCGAGAGATTTCGCGTCAGAAACGAGAAGAGATCAGTGTTGTACTACAGAGCTACTCGAGATGGGGCTGGCATCTCAATCGATCGGTCGAAAGCGCAATCCGCAAGCTCGGAATCGACCACGGCGACGTGCTGTTGCTCGGCTGGTACAACTCACCGCCGCCTCGCAGTGTGGTCGACGCAGCGCTCGAACTGAAGCATCGAGAACGAATTCGATCGATCGCAATCTCGAGCCATCGTCGCAGGTTCTTCCCTACCCTGCTCGAGGACGACACCTATTCGATCTGGCACGTCCGCTACAATGCGGTGCACCGCGGCGCCGAGAATGACGTTTTTCCGGTTCTCGAAGCAAAGCCCGAAGACGAGCGACCCGGCGTTGTGACCTACACGACCACGAGCTGGGGCCAACTCTGTGACGCAGCGAAGACGCCCCCGGGCGAGCGCACACCGACCGGTACCGACTGCTACCGCTTCGCCATCTCCAACCCTGATGTCGACCTTTGTCTCGCGGGCCCAGACAACGCAGCCCAGATGAGAGAGGCGCTCGCGGCCCTCGAACTGGGTCCGATGGATGCCGAAGAGCAAGCCTGGATGAGACGGGTTGGCGATTACATCTACGGCAAAGATGCGACGGCGAGCATTCGCGACGGCGCCAGCTGAAGCAACGACTAGTAGATCGTCGCACTAGCGTCCTTCGTACTGGCCACGAGCCCAATCACCACGGGTTGTCCGTGCCACGAGAAATCTGGCATCGGGGCAAGGTTTTACGATCTCGCGGTCAGTGGTTGTCGATAAGCACGGCGGGACGATCGATTGCGAATCGAGCTCGGCCGGAACCAAGTTTGCGGTACGACTGCCTCTCGCCCCGACAGAGCCAGCCGGGCACACTTGATCGATCCTCCTCGTCAGATTGGGCGCTCCACCCCCAACTTCTTGATGCGTGAGGCGAGAGTCGAAGGTCGGACCCCAATCAACTCCGCGGCCCCGCCCGGCCCCGCAATTTTCCAGCGGGTGCGACGAAGTGCGGCTTCGATGTTTTCGCGCTCGCGGTCTCGCAATTCGAGATCGGTGAGGATCGGCGACTCGCCGACCCGATCGGCATCACTTGTTGACGACGACACTTTTTGACCGCTTGTACGTGTTGCCGATGACAGTTTTAGATCGACTCGCAGCGGCCCGCCGCGCCATGTGATGATCGCCCGCTCGAGCACGTTCTGAAGTTCGCGAACGTTGCCCGGCCAGTCGTAGCCCCGCAGTGCCGCGTAGCTCTTCCCGTCGAGTCTTGGAACGCGCCGTCCGAGTCGACGCGCCGTCCGGGCGATAAAGTGGTCCGCCAGCGCACTGATGTCTTCGCGGCGTTCGCGCAATGGTGCAACTTCAATTGGAAACACATCGAGCCGGTAGTAGAGATCCTCGCGAAAGCGCCCCGCTGCCACTTCGGCGCGCAGATCTCGGTTGGTCGCAGCCACGATGCGAACGTCCACCTCTCGGGTCTGCTCTTCACCCACACGTTCATAGCTTCCCTCCTGGAGCACTCGGAGAAGCTTGCCCTGCAAGTCGAGTGGGATCTCTCCTACTTCGTCCAGGAAGAGTGTTCCACCATGGGCCGCGGCAAAGCGCCCGGCTCTCTCACGAGTTGCCCCGGTAAAGGCGCCGCGAGCGTGACCGAAGAATTCGCTTTCGTAGAGTTCGCGCGAAATGGCGGCGCAGTTCACCTGGATCAGCGGTCGTTCGGCGCGCTCACTGAGACGGTGGATCTCGCGAGCGACGAGTTCCTTGCCGGTCCCCGACTCTCCTTGAATCAGTACGGTCGCGTCAGTGGGTGCGACCAATGCGATGCGCTGGAGAACGCTGGCAAGCGATGCGCTGGTGCCGACGATCGCACCCAATGACTTCGCTTCGCTCACCTCCTCGCGGAGATACTCATTCTCGAGCGCGAGTTCGCCGCGCAAACTTTCGATCTCCTGGAAGGCCCTTGCGTTGGCAATGGCGGCCGCCGCATGATCGGCGACGATCCGCATCCATTCGAGAGTGTCCTCGCAAAAATCGCTTCTGGTGAAGACGCCGAGACAGCCCAGGACTTCACCGGAATAGGTCAGGGGGACGCCTCCGAAACCGCGGATCTGCTCTCGGGTCGCCCATTCGGGATCGGCGAGCCAAGCTTCGTTGCCTTCGATTGTTTCGATACGAACAGTTTCTCCTGTGCCGACGCGCCCAATCTTGCGAACGCCCAGGGGGAAGCGGCGGAAGTTCCCGTTGGTGCGGGTCCAGTCAAGGGTTTCGCCGGCTGGGGTCGTCGCATTCAGAGGTGTTCCGCCACTGGCAACCAGATGCAGGCACGCGGTGTGTTGGGGGCAATCGTCGCGCCTCGGGCAGCTGGCACAAATGTCCCCCGGCCTGATGAGCCAGATCCGAGCCAGGGCGACATCGCTCTCGTCGGCGAGTTCGCTCACGATCACCCGAAGCAAGGTGTCGAGATCGCACTCCCCCACTATTTGGAGCAGCAACCCTTTGAAGCGCTCCGCCGTCAGTTCCATTTACAAAAAATACGCGAAATTTCGTAATTAGACACGAAATTTCATTGATTCTCTACATTTCGCATGGATTACGGATCGGCAAATGTATTCGTAACTAACGGATATTACTAATTTAGTGTGTTTTATGCTCAGTTGGCATGCCTCGTGCTTTATTGGGTGACATGGCCGCGCCGGCCACAACTAAACCGCACACCCAAAGGATTCAAAAATGACGATTCAACTCTATGACTTCTATCTTTCCGGCAATTCACACAAGGTCCGCAACCTCCTTTCCCTGCTCGGCGTCGAGCACGAACTCATCGACGTAGACCTGTTGGCAGGCGAACAGCGCAGTCAGAAGTTTCTGGCCTTGAATCCCTTCGCCCAGGTCCCGGTCCTGGTCGACGGAGACGTGGTCGTGCGCGATTCGAGCGCAATTCTCGTCTACCTCGGCCGGAGATTCGGCCACGGTGAATGGCTACCGCTCGACGCGGAAGGAGAGTCAAAAGTCCAGGAATGGCTTGCCACCGCCAGCACCGATGTCGCCAACGGTCCGGCCTTCGCACGACTCATCACAGTGTTCGGTGCCAACGGTGATCTCGCCGAAGCACAGGAGCGCGCGCACGCGGTAATCGAGCGCTTCGAGGAACACCTCGCGGATCGATCCTTTCTCGTGTCGGACACTCCGACCATCGCCGACATCGCCAACTACAGCTACCTGGCCCTGGCACCCGACGGAGGCGTTGAGCTCGACGCATATCCCAACGTTCGGGCCTGGATCGAGCGTCTCGCGAAACGACCGGGCGCGACACCGATTCCAGTCAAGCCCGGAAAGGAGTAAGGCTGATGTCCGTCCCATCGCCGTTTCATGCTGGTGAGCAAACGGTTCAGACACAGCTCGGTGTGCGGGCCGAGATCGAGCCGTGGGCCCGCAAGGTGGTACGCAGCACGTTGCCCGAGCAGCATCGCGAGTTCTACGCCGAACTGCCTTTCCTAGTGGCTGCGGCGCGCGATGCGGACGGTCAGCCCTGGGCGACACTCTTGACCGGAGCTGTTGGATTTGCTCACTCGCCCCACCCCGGTGCGCTGCGCATTGATGCATTGCCGCCTGCGAGTGATCCGCTTGTCGATAGCCTTGTGGAGGGATCAGATCTCGGGCTCCTGGGCCTCGAGTTCAGTACCCGAAGGCGCAACCGGCTGAATGGGCGCGTCAGCCATCGGGACGGGAAAGGTCTGGAACTCGCCGTCGGTCAAGCCTTCGGCAATTGCCCCCAGTACATCCATGAACGCGGCTGGAGAAGCGTACCCGTGGTGGCTCTGAAGGCAGTTCCGGTGCGTCATCTCCAGCTTACCCGCCACTTCCGTGAAATCATCGAGACGGCCGACACTTTCTTCATTGCGACGGGCTACCGGGGAGAAGGCGAGAGCGCAGCGTACGGAATGGATGCGTCCCACCGCGGCGGGGATCCGGGGTTTGTTCGGGTAGACAGTGCCCAGAGCCTGGTGTTCCCGGACTACGCGGGCAACAACCACTTCAATACGGTTGGCAATCTACTGATGGATCCGAGAGTCGGACTCCTCTTCGTGGATTTCGCAGCTGGAAACCTGCTCCAACTCACGGGGCGGGCCCGGATTGAAGATGCGGGCCCGCAACTTGCTCAGTTCCCTGGCGCCCAGCGGTTGATCCATTTTCAAGTGGCAGAGGTTCTTGAACAAACAGCTGTAATTCCCCTGCGCTGGGATAGCCAGACCCATTCGGGTCGCGAACTTCGTATTGCCTCCAAGCTGAAGGAGAGCGCGGACGTGACCTCCTTCGTTCTCGAGCCGGTCGCGGGCGGGGAACTCGATTCATTCATGGCCGGACAGCATTTGCCGGTGAAGCTCGAAATCCCTGGGCACGATGCCGCAGTCGATCGGACTTATTCGTTGTCCAATGATCCTCGCGACCCGTACTATCGCATCACCGTCAAGCGGGAATCAATGGGGACAGTGTCCCGTCATTTGCACGACGTAGTCGAGGTGGGTGATACGCTGATTGCCGGTGCACCCGCTGGCGACTTCACGCTGGCGAAGGAAACATCGCGACCGAGCGTACTACTCAGTGCTGGAGTCGGGATCACGCCGATGGTGAGCATGCTGCACGCTCTGATCGACCGGGGCGAGACCAAACCCATCTGGTTCATCCACGGCGCCCGCAACTCAACGCAGCATCCCCTGGACGAAGAAGTGCGCAATCTTGCGGAAGCGGCGCCCAACGTAAAGGTTCGTGTGAGTTACAGCCGCCCACTTCCCGGGGACGTGACCCGAGACGCAGATCATCTGGAAGGTCGTGTCGATGGCGACAGGCTGGATGCGCTGCTGAACTCGTATGAGGCAGATTTCTACCTCTGCGGCCCCAGTAAATGGATGGCCGCAATCTACGAACACCTGGAGCAACGCGATGTTTCGCCGGAACGCATACACTCGGAGTCGTTCGGGCCGGTGGCATGAAATCGGCTTGAAGGCATCCGCAATTTCAGCTGAGGTCGCTGTGATGAACGACGAAGCAGGCAGCCAAGAGATCCGGGCTCCAGCATCTCTCAATGGCGACATGGCGCATCGAGCGGTAATGCGTACCCCGGAAATCGAGTGGCAGGCGAGCCCCAGTGGCACGGTCTGGCGCAAACGTCTCCACCTGGTGGGTGATGCCGAGTCAGGACAGGTGACATCGGTCGTTCGCTACGAGCCAGGCGCCGCATTTCCAATCCACGACCACCCCGATGGTGAAGAGATCTTCGTGCTCGAGGGCGTGTTCTCGGATGAGCACGGCGATTGGCCTGCCGGCACTCACCTGCTGAATCCGGAGGGCTTCCGGCACGCTCCCTTCTCCCGCGATGGCTGCGTGCTCTTTGTCAAGTTGCGCCAGTACGCGGGAGCACAACGGGTCTACCAAAAGATCGACACCCATGCGATGGATTGGCAGTGCACGAACAGCGAAGGAATCGAAACGAAACTGCTCTACGAAGAGTCCGCGTTTCCCGACGTAACACGACTCGAACGCTGGGCGTCGGGCACAACCTGGAAGACAGACCCCTTGAATGGCGGGTGTGAAATCTTTGTGATCGCGGGAGAGATTTACGACAGCGAGGGAGTTTACGGAGTCGGAACCTGGATCCGGTTGCCGAATGCGGCGGGTATCGAACTGATCTCGGAGCAGGGATGCGTGCTCTACATAAAGAGAGGCGCCCTGCCGACCCTGAGGACGATCGCCGACCCTCCCTCCGAGCGGCTGGCAATCCGCGACTAGATCGACCACGCTCGCTGTATGAACAGAGCGATGGGTGGAAAGCGGGAGCTCGTCGGCTGGGCGCTCGCTGCTGTTTCGGGATTCATGTTCCCCCTCGGCTCACCGCCCTACGGAATGTTGTGGGCGCCGTGGCTGGGCGTGATGTTGGCGCTGACTGCGCATCGCCTCGTGACAAGTACGAGCCGGCGGGTGCGATTCGGCCTCGGCCTGACGATAGGGATGGGGGTCGGCCTCGGCGCCGCGGGTTGGATCGTCGGACTCCTCGTCCGTTTCGCTGGTGTCCCGTACTTCGTCGGGGTGCTGGGCTGGCTGGCCTTCTGCTTCTGGCTGGCCATTCCCTATGGCATCTGGCTGCTTCTATTGTCTGCGCCTCCGACTGCGCAGCAGGCGACGTCGTCGAATTTGACCTGGCAGCGCGTATTGTGGCCGAGTGTCGTTTTCTGTGCGGTTCACGCAGCCTGGCCACTGATCTTTCCATACACGATCATCATCGGGTTGGCGCTGAAGCCCGCATGGATTCAGCTGGCCGAGTTCGGCGGCGTGGCGCTCCTCGAGCTTTTGGTGGTGCTCTGCGCGAGCCTCGTGGTAGAAGCATTGTTTGGCGGTCGCCCGGCACGTCGCTACTGGCTTCCCGCGCTCGCCATCCCACTGTTTCTAGTCGGATTTGGAAGCTGGCGAATGGCGGCTCTCGATCGTGCCGCAGAGGGAGCGCCGCTGCTGCGAATCGGCGTGGTGCAGCCGAATATTCCCATCGGGCCGATGCCGATCGCAGAACGCATGCACCGGCTTTGGTCGCCCTCGCGCGAATTGGAGCAGCTCGGTGTCGACCTGATCATCTGGCCCGAGGCGGGGATCTATCCATTCCGCGTACCTCGTCCGTTTCAACGTGACGTGCCGAATGAAGCGTTCCCGATACGCCAGGGCTTTAGTCAGCCGCTTATGCTCGGCGCAGTCAGCGGAAATCCCGCTGACGGATTCGATCACAACAGCGCCTACTTGCTCGATTCGAACGGCAGGGTGAGCGGTTCGTACGACAAAGTTCGACTCGTGGTCTTCGGCGAGTACATGCCCTTCGTCAATCCCGAGTGGTTGGCCGCGCACGTCGGGGGCATCGCGCATATCTCGGCCGGCACAGGGCCGGCGCGTTTCGAGTTAGCAGCCACGCCCGATCATCCCGCGGTTGCGATCGGGCCGCTGATCTGTCTCGAAGACATTATTCCGGGCTATGTACGGGAAGTGGCACGACAACCCAAGGGCGTCGCCATGTTCGTCAACCTCACAATCGATTCGTGGTACGGTCATCGAGTCGAACCCTGGCAGCATCTGGCGCTGGCGCGCTTCCGCGCCGTCGAACATCGTGTTCCCCTGCTTCGCTCTGTCAGTACGGGGGTAAGCGCAATTGTCGATTTCAATGGACGACTGATCGCGCAGCTGCCCTCTCTGGACGTAAACATGGCGAACAGGAGCGATCACCCGCCCCAGCACATACGCGCATCCGTGCAACTTCCTCGCAATACCGAGAAAGCGCCGACTGTGTACGCGTCCGTCGGTTGGCTGTTGCCTCACATCTGTCAATTGGGAGTCCTGCTCAAGCTTGCATTGACTTGGCAGCAGGCTCGGACACGAACCTGACGCGAACGCACGCTTCGCTCACAATCTCAGCGCGCGGTGCAATGCCACTATGAGATATGACCCTGAACTGGCGCCCCGCTCCGTCGAGGCGCCAATACAGTTCTGACCTCGCGACCTACTTCGGGTTCGAGAGATCCGGTCGCAGGATCACGATGTCGCGTG
Organism: Myxococcales bacterium; assembly: GCA_022563535.1. NCBI lineage: Bacteria > Pseudomonadati > Myxococcota > Myxococcia > Myxococcales > Myxococcales bacterium. The sequence goes on along the minus strand of JADFNE010000019.1, from coordinate 1,234 downwards.
TTGCGCTTTCGATCGCATTGAGCCCGGCCCGATAGATCAGGCCACCCTCAGCGGGACCAAACGCTGCGCTCAGGAGTTCCGGCGGGCTCATCTGCTTGTCGAGATCCGCCAGGTCCTGAAGCGGTCGCACTGCCACATAGACTGCCAGATCACCGATCACTGGCTGCCAAGTGACGATCCTGGCTGGATCGCCGACCTTGGGAATGGCCTCTGCCAGCTTGCGCAGCAACTCCTCGCAAGCCTCGAACTCACCGTTTCGAGCGCGAATCGTTGTGCTTGCCGATATGGGTGAATTTTGGACGGCTTGGTCTGGCTGATAGCTGAGGTCCGCGCGTTCGGTGAATACGCTGAGACGAACTTCCTGAGTGCAGGCGTTGATCGCGGACTCCGTCTTCTGCGCTTGCTTCTCTCCGAGCAGCCGCGTCACCATTTCGGGTGCTTGGCCGCGCTGGGACAGCGCGTTGAAGTCCTCAGACACCGAACTGAAGTAAAGGGTCTGCAGGTCTCCCATCATCACCTGATGCGCGGTCCAATGAAAAGTCTCGCCCGCATCACGTGCCCGCTGGGCGATTTCAGCTACAAGCGCTTCATGCTCCTGGATCTTCTCGGGTCGAATTCGAACGGAAAGTACACTTAGTAGAGGCATAGTCATTTCCTTCGTATGTCTGCCCCTGCATCGGCTGAGCAGGAGAAGAGTTGAGGTTACGAAGGGGTGGAAATCGTTGAACAGGGTGCCGCGCGCTACGGGGGACTTCTAAAGCTGATACCGAGGCAGCTTCGAGCCAGCGGCTGCGGGGGATACCGCATTCGAAGGACATGGCCCTGAATTACAGCCACCTCTTCGGAAGTTTTCAAACTACCATGACGAACCAGAATGCGCAATTGCTCGCATGAGCCCCGCACAAACATTTAGGTCGGAGTGCGGGCGTCGAAACGAACTGCGACGAACTACCTTCTGTTGCGTACGGATACGCACGACCGGATGAGCTTGAGGGTTTCCGCGATAGCTAGGGAGTGCCACCGTTGTTTCAGACGCGTGAACTATCTACTGAGCGACATCGTCATCGGTGCTTGGCGGTGGATCCAGTAGTCGATTCACCCGTTGCTCGGATTTGTCCCAGGCGCGCTGGAACGCATCCATGGTGCGACGAGGCTTGGCCTGAGTGCCATTGGTCGCGATTGGCTTCACAAAAAGTCCCCCGAAGGCACCATCCACACCCCGGTGGCCAACCTC
>JADFNE010000018.1 GCA_022563535.1 Myxococcales bacterium | reverse complement strand
ATCGTTTTCGATGAGGCACCTGGCCCCGCCCAACCCGCTTGGCCCCAGCCCCTTCGCGCGGCCCGCCATGCCCAGAGGTCATGCGCTTCTGCAAGACATAGTCAGCGAGTTCGAGCTGCTTGATTACCGCCATGCCTTGACTATAGCATGGACCATAGCTATTATCAACCTAATAATGCGTCAGATAAACAAAATAAACACAACCACAACCCGCAAACTTTCATTCACCCCCTGTCCGCGCTACCGCTATATCCGCCAACAACTACCACCTCCGAAACCACCCTTCCCCTCATCGCCCAAATGGCAACACGCTCAGTAGAGCAGGGGCCCCCGAGTCTCATCCCCAAAGCCTCGACTCAAAATTCAGACCGAAAGTTCATTCGCAGAGCAAACCCGATTGCGCCCCAACGACTTGGCTCTATACATGGCCTTGTCTGACGCATCGAGCAGCGCGTCGCGCTCGCTTCCATGCTGGGGAAAGGTCCCTACCCCGAGACTGATGGTGAGTCGCAGGGAGCCGCCGCGGCTGGCCTCGAATACGTGTTCCTCGACGGTGCGACGGATTCGATCTGCGATCGCGAGCGCCTCGTCGTGGTCGGTGTCTACGAGTAGGATTGTGAACTCGTCGCCGCCGTAGCGTGCCAGGGTGTCTACGTCTCGCACGCATTGCATGAGCACCTGACTCAGGCTGCGCAGAACCTGCGAACCCACCAGGTGGCCGTGGCGATCGTTGACCAGTTTGAAGCGGTCCAGATCGAGGAAGAGTACGGAGAGTGGGCTTTTGTAGCGGCCGGCGCGGCGGATCTCGTTATCGGTCGTTGCCAGCAGGTAGCGCGCGTTGTAGACCTCCGTGACATCGTCGATGAAGGCGCGCTCCTTGGCGTTCTGGTAGCGCTCACAGTTGACCAGCGCCGTCACGGCGTAGCCGACGACGACCTTCACGAGTTCGATTTCGTTTGTCTCGAACTGCCGTCCGTCCTCCAGCAGCCACAACTCCCCGGATTCAGAAGTTTGCCCCTTCAGTGGAATCAGCAGCAGTCGCTCCGCCGAGATGCCGACTCTTCGCAGGGCATCCAGATACGGACCGCTGTCGAGGATCTCGACCTCTTCGCTCGCAGGTTGGCTACGGGCCTTTTCTTCGAGCAGCAGGTCTCGGAGGGGCAAGGACTCACTTTCCCCAAGCCCGCGAAATGCAACTGCGTCACTCATCGGAACCGACTCGAGCTGAAAAACCGCACCGCCACGATTGCGCGAGAGCAACTCGAGAATGATGTCGAGGGCCACGGTGTACACTCTTCCGGGCTCGAGACATGACATCAGGCGACGGCACTGTTCGAGGACATGCAGGGAAGTCTTCAAGCCGCTGATTTCTCGAACCTGTTGAATGCTTTCGAGCAGCCGACCCATTGCATGACGGGTTGCCCGGACTGAGCTGGTCCTGGGAATCACCCCGATCAGCCAGCCCTCCCTCAAATCGTCTTCTTCGTCCAGATAGTCGTCGGCGAGGAGTGCGAGATCGACCTCCGGATGGATGCGTCGCAACCGCTCGGCGAACTGCCACGCAGGGAGGTCCTCGAGTTGCTTGTCGAACAGCACAACCGATACACGCTCGCGGCCGAGTTGTTCGAACGCAGCTTCAGCGGAACCGCAGATGAGCAGAGAATCCTCGGAAGCCGACGCGAGTTTCACGTGTTCGTGAATCCTCGGGTCGTCGCTCACGAGCAGCAGAATCGGATCTGGCTGAGTCATCGCTCCATCTTCGCTAGCGGGGGTGGTCATGGATCGTAATGGCGGGGGGACTCATCAATTCAGAATCGGCCTCAACGTCAGCAACCTTGAGGGAGACGGCCACAGTGGGTAAAACCCTTATATATCGAGTAATTTGGGGCGCAGTAGCCATTCGCAGCAGAATAGCATTCTCGTCGCAGACTCGATTCAGGAGGCCTCCGATTCCCTGTGACGCGGCACCGGGAGGACTTGGGTCCATTCGTAGCCAGAATCGATGCTTCGCAAGATGCGGCCCCCCTGGCCCACGATGATGCCCTTGCGGCCGCCGGGAGCAAAGTCGAGATCGCGCATGAACGTATAGATCGCAGGCAGCGTACCCACTGGAGGTTCGCTCCAGGTCATGCCCCTGTCGCTCGACACCCTCATCAGCCCCTTCTCGCCGATCGCAATGGCGCGACCGGGGACGCTCCGCACCGAGAACAACCCCTGCTTTCGGTCGATCGTTCGATAACTCCAGGACCTTCCACCGTCAGCGGAATGGAGAATCACGCCACCGAGTCCGGAGATCAGGCCCTGTTTCGCATCGCTGAATCGCACCGTAAACAGAATTGGATTTTGCAAGACGCTCACCGCGACGCCCGGCGTGTCGTGCAAGCGTCCCTGCAAATAGCGCGCGAGAAATTGAGGATCGTCTTCGAGATAGTCTTCGAAATCCCATGGCGGCTGTCCTCGAAATCGAATTCGATCCGACGGCACTCCGGCGTCTTCGAGAATGCTTCGCACATCCTGAGCCCGGGCCTCGAGGATCTCGAACAACTCGGAAGGATCTTCTTCTCTTCCGAAGTCGCGAATTTCGTCGGCACTGGCCAGGCCCGCCACGGCGACGTTGAGATGGGCTTCATCCTTGACCTGCAGGGCAAATTCTTGCAGGCGCGAAACGTGCTCGTCACTTACTTCCAACACGTTGTAGTCGACCGGGACCGGATCCATCTCGACCGACCCTTCGACCTTGCTCTTGACCCAGTTCTCACCCCGGTCCTCCGAATAGTAGATGTACCCGAACTCTCCAATCAGCCAACAATCGCTTGCTGGCGCGGGCAGACAGTAGATGTCGTTGATGCTGACATCGTCGTAGACGACTTCCCCGTTGCGAACTTTTTCCTGTTCCGTTTGGGTCAGCCATACGAACTGCGGGTGAAACTCGCTGACCCGGAAGGAACGATCCTCCCAAGAGCGTCCGCCGTCCCGGGTGCGAATGCGCGTACCCCACTCGCCCACCACCCACGCGGTATTCGCGTCGATCGCCGTGACGGCGAAAAGATGAGTTCCTTCCTTTTGCTTCAGGTTCGACTGCTCAGTCCAGGTCCGCCCACCGTCCTCGGTACGAAGAATCAGCCCGCGTTGCCCTACTGCCCAGCCGTTTGACGCGTCGGCCATGGAAACGTTGTAGAGGGAGGCTCGTGTTCCGGTATTTCCCTGGCGCCAGGTTTCGCCGCCGTCTTCGGTCCAATAGGCGGCGCCGTAGTACCCCACGGCGACAGCGTGCGCTTCGTCGAACATGGATACCGAGTAGAGGTCGTCATAGATGCGAATCGTGTCGCCAGCGTCCGAAAAATCGATGCTGATATCGTGGCAGCCCAACACAGCAATCAGCGCACTCGACGCGAGCGTTAGCAGCCTGCAGTGACGAGACATGCTGAGCACTTCCTCGAAGTAACGGCGCCTGGCCTCCAGCTTGGGCTCAGCGCCCCTTGGTCAGGCGCCCAATGTCGATGTATCGCCGAATCTTGCCCTTGCTCTTGAAGGGCGAGCCGTTGGCGTCCCAGAACTCGATGCGATTTCCCGTGCCGGTCTGTACGTTGGCAATAATGTCACTGATGATCCGCTGGTCCAGCGGCTTCTCGACGCCCTCCCAACCACCATACCAATCTGGCGTCAACTCGTCTTCGCTCCAGCGCTTGTTGTGCCAGATAATCTTCCACAACTCTTCCTTCTGATCGTAGGCGAACGAATAGAGTGCGTTGAGGGTGTCCTTGTCGATGTAGATGTCTTTGTGGTGATAAGGGTGATCGGCGTTGTTGGGAGTGAAGCGCACCTTCACGGCGTGCCGCATCTCCCAGCGATCGTCCGCGAACGACAATCCGTAGGGACCGAAGTTGTGATTTCGGTCGTAGGGGAAGGCTTTCACCTTGGTGTTGGACGGAGCGAGAATGTCCATCTCACCCAAACACTCCCAGGTGTACTGGGTCACGATGCCGGCAAAGCTGTTGAGATCGTCAAAGGTAAAATCAGTGCCCGAGATCGAGTCCGTGCGTTGGGCCGTGGAGATGCGCCGCACCCGACGCAGGGTCGGGAGATAGACCCAGGTATCGTCGTTCTTCGCCTCGCTGGTGGGTCGGTCGGCGCTCTTGTAGCGATAGCTCATGAGCATGATGCCCCGGGCATCGAAGGGTGCCGAGACCTCGATCCCGAACGCATTCTTGCGCTTTTCCCCTCGGAAGATGTCGCCGGCCTGCTTGTCGTAGGCGGGCTCGACCCGGTGGGACAGAATGACCACCCTGCCGTCGCCCTCGTAGTAAAGGGGAAGCTCTTCGCCGCGGTCCCAATACGAATAGAAGAACGACGCAGTATTCCCCGCCCCGTTCCAACGGTAGTCGAAGTTCCACATGATCTTCGTTCCCGCCTGGGGGTCGCCAAGGCAATCGATGTCTTCCATCGGAAAGGGCTCGCCATTGACGTAGTTTTCGAGGCTATTGCCCGGGCCGATGCGCGAATCGCCTTTGTTCCTGATGGTTTTGGATTGGAAAGCGTCAGCCTGACTGTAGTCGCGGTAGAACGGACCGATCTCGAGTTGCATCCCGGGGTAGAAGAAGAAGTCGCGATTGTTCCAGAAGTCCTCCGGGAGAAACTGCCTGACCGCATCGATGCGTTCGAAGTCGATCACATCGCCTTCCTTGAAAGTCGGCCCGGCGCCGCCGGCGTCTTCTTGCGCGACGGCGGTCGCCGTCGATAACGCGCATATCAAGCTGAGGGTCAAGGCGGAGATCCGCGTGTGCCTGAGCAAGAACCATTTCACCATTCAGCTTCTCTCCCGCCGCAGCCCCGTGTCCAAAGGGGCGATTAACAATTCCGACCCGCCATCGTGCCAACACTGCCGATCGAGCGGGATGATATTGCGATTCGCGAGCCGAAGACACACCCAGAGCCCTGTATTCTCCATCTGACACGGTACTCGGACTCATTTTTCATCCCTTCCTCTGCGCGGATGATGTAGAACCTCTCCAAGAGCATGCCCTGGCCGCCACGACGAGGAGAGACCCAAAGCGATGATTCTTGGACGACACAGGCTGCGGAGCATGCTTTGGCTGCCCTGTGTGCTGACGTTGCTGGCTTCGCCCACCGCCGCTTTCGCCGACGATTGGGACGACGAGGGTGAGAGCTTTTACTTCGATGGCTCGAGTTACTTCTCGATCGGCTACAGCTACCTCGCCGAAGCGACCTCGCGTCAGATCGGGCAGCCATCAAAGGGCAAGGGCTTCCACACCGTCGCGGCCGGGGTCAAGCACGCCGAAGGTCTCAACGCGGTGTTGGGCAAGCGCATTTGGGAATACATCGCCATCGAATCCCAATTCGAATACGCCGATGGCTTTCGCTTTGTCGATACCGACGGCGACACCTTCAAGCTCAAGGTCTACACGACGACCGTGAACGCGAAGATCTTTCCCCTGCACAACGTCCTGAACGGGTTCAACGAAGGTCGGCTTCAGCCACATCTACTCACCGGGCTCGGCTTGATGGTGACGAAGGATCTGGACATCAAAACTGGAGCCGCGCTCGCCTTTCGCGCGGGAGGCGGCATCGACTACTTCGTCAGTGATCGATGGGCGGTAAATTTCAAGACCTCGTACGTGATTCCGGTCGGACTACTCAAGGGACTGCGGTTCGTCTCGACGTCGATTGGGCTTTCGTACCAACTCGAGTAGCGAAGGCGTCAGATTGGGATCGACCGCTACGAGCTGTCCCGTTCCCGCACCAGCCGCAGGCCCTGAAGCTGAATGAACCCCGTCGCGTCGGTCTGGTCGTACGCCCCACCGTCTTCCTCGAAGGTCACCAATTTCTCCGAATACAGTGAAAGTGGCGATTGCCGCCCGCTTACGATCACGTTTCCCTTGAAGAGTTTGAGTCGCACCTCTCCCGTAACGTTCACCTGGGTCGCGTCGATCGTTGCGCGCATGACGTCCATTTCCGGCGAGAACCAGAAGCCGTTGTAAATCAGTTCTGCAAAGCGGGGGGCCTGTCGATCTCGATCGTGCATCACTTCGCGATCGAGGGTGATGGACTCCAGGGCGCGATGCGCCACGTGCAATACCGTGCTGCCCGGGGTTTCGTAGACCCCGCGAGACTTCAATCCGACAAATCGATTCTCGACCATGTCGACCCGCCCCACTCCGTGCGCACCCGCCAGTACGTTGAGCCGCGTGAGCAGTTCCGCCGCAGTCAGCAGCTCTCCGTCGATCGAAACCGCCCGCCCCTGTTCGAAACCCAGAATGATCTCCGTGGCTTCGTCGGGGGCGTCCTCGATGGATGACGTGAGAACGAACATATCTTCGTCGGGTGCTCGCCAGGGATCTTCGAGGATCCCGCCCTCGAATGAGATGTGCATCATGTTTCGGTCCATCGAATACGGCTTTTCGACGCTGGCAGTGATCGGAATGTCGAATTTCTCGGCATATGCGATGCAGTCCGCTCGAGATCGCAAGTTCCACTCCCGCCAGGGAGCGATGCAGCGAATCTCGGGTGCCAATGCGCGGAACGTCAGCTCGAATCGCACCTGATCGTTGCCCTTTCCGGTCGCGCCGTGAGCCACTGCATCACATCCCGTGGTCTTGGCGACCTCGATCTGGTGCTTGGCGATGACGGGCCGCGCAAGTGCCGTCCCCAACAAGTAGACGCCCTCGTAGATCGCGTTGCCGCGGATGGCCTCGAACACGTAGTCAGAGACGAATTCCTCTCGCAGGTCCTTGATCACGCAGTCGATCGCGCCGCTGGCCTTCGCCTTCTCCGGCAGGCCGTCGAGTTCTTCTTGCTGGCCTACGTCTGCGCAATAGGCCACGACTTCACAGCCGTACTCTTCGATCAGCCAGCGCAAGATGACGGAGGTATCGAGACCGCCGCTATAGGCGAGGCAAACTCTCTTGACGGAATCTTTGGCTGGCATGGCGCAACGTCCTCCGGGCTTGGGAGGCCGGAGTGTACCCGCTCATCTGACGATTTCAGCACCCGCGATTCTTGCGGTCACTGCGGGGGTCAGTTCGGCGCGCTCGCAAGTCGAATGGAGGTAACGCGACCCGCGGGTGGCTCGACCACGGTCACGATCTCGGCGTCCAGCGCCGACACGATCTCACGGACCATTCTCGTGTATTCGCCGGGATCGCTCCCAGCTTTTGCATCGGGATTCGAGATCTGGTGGGGATCCGTGACCGAGATCAGCACACCGGACCCGAGCGCCCCGCCGGTGTCCCGGGCCAGCAAGCTGATCGAGCTGCCCGCAGGCGCCTGCGCGAGTCGCTGCCGCAACAGGCGCACCAGCAATGTTTCGAGCATGGTCGCGTCGCCGACCGCTCGGGACACCCCCGGATTGATCAAGAGGGACAATTCCACCTTTGCACGCTCGAATTCGGCCAGCAGGCGTGACTCAACCTGACGCAAGACGTGGCTTGGCTGCAGGAAGTCGTCGATCGCTTTGGGTCCCGATCCACCCCCGATCAGACGGTGCAGCTCTCCACTCCACTTGCGGGCCCGTCGCAGGGCGACGGCTCCGCGTTCGAGCACTTCGACAAAATGTTCATCACGGGGTCCGGTGGACGCTTCGAGGAGTTCTTCGAGGCAGGCCATGGTCTCGTCGAGAGGTTCCTGGATCTCGCGATGGAAGTCGAGCAGGCGCGAGTCGAGGGTCGGTTCATCGGTCAGCAGGATCACGACTCCGACTCGACTTTCCTCCGCGTGAATCGGCGAAGCCAAGGCGAGGTAGCCGCGACCAGCCTCGCGAATGCGAAAGTTGACCGACTCGCCCTTTGAGCAGACTTCGGCCACGGAGGCGAGAACGGCTTCGCGACCGCCCCCTGCAAACAAAGACGCCAGGGGTTCGCCGTGAGGCGACTCACCGTTGACGGTCAACTGCCTGACGAAGGCATCGTTGGCAAACACGACCCTGCCCTCGGGGTCGCCCACCAACAGTGGCGTGTTCAGGAAGTTGAGCAGCGATTGCCCCTGGGCGTCGCTCATGACTGTATCTCCACCAGGCTCATGGCTGTATCTCCACCAGGCTCACGGCTGCATCCTCACGATCCCCACTTCGATCAATTTCTTGGTGGTGCGCAGCGCATCGAAGGAATCCATTCCAGATACTGCCATCAAGTCTTCCAAAGACGTCACACCGTCCACCATCGAGAGCAAGAAGCCTGCGTTTTTTGGCAAATTGAACTTGGTGATCTCAGCCGGATCTGTAGACATCTTGGGGACGCTCGCAAGATCGCCGACGAACTCGCGATAGGTCACGTACAGACTGCCGCGCACGAGTTCGATGGTGGCTTCGAGTTCGAGACAGTACTCGTTGTTTTCGGCGGCGCGTTGCAACAACTCGAGAGACTCCTCAAGCTGCGACCCAGCGATCAATTGACGGGCTTCTCGAATGACGACTTGTTGTGCCGTCTCCTCGGGATATCCAGCGCTGTCTTGCGCTCGCGGGAAGTCCCGGCGATCAGCACTCTCGATAAAGTCGAGGGCCTCTTCGTTCTGAGGGTCTACCGCCAGTACCTTGCGCCACGCGCGAATCGCGTTCTCGGTTTCTCCATCGCCGTATGCATCGAGTCCCTGCTTCAACCAGAGCGCTATTTCTTCTGTACTTTCATCGGCCATCGGCTCGGCGCTACCCCTTGAGTTCGACCTCGTACAGCTCGTTCTCTTCGATGATCTGACTGATCTCCTCATCGGAGAGCGTGCCCGTGGCGTTGACCGTGATCGACTGTTCCTTGCCCGTCGCCATGTCGCGCGCTGAAGCGCTGACGATCCCGTTGGCATCGATGTCGAAGTTGACCTCGATTTCGGGCTCGCCCTTGGCTGCGGGTCGGATGCCCGAAAGGACAAATTCTCCGAGCAGATCGTTTTCGAGGGCGATGTCGCTCTCGCCCTGCAGCACGCGAATCTTCACTGCCGACTGATCGTCCCGAGTCGTTGTGAAAACATGCGCCTTGCTCACGGGTACCGTTGTATTGCGCTCGATCAACCGAGCGAAGTGCCCACCGAAGGTACCGATGCCGAGAGAAAGCGGCGTCACGTCCAGCAACAGGACGTTGTCCTCTTCGTCGACCAGTGACGACCCCTGAATCGCCGCACCCAAGGCCACGACTTCGTCGGGGTTCACGCCCTTGTGAGGCCGCTTGCCGAAGTACTCGGTGACCAGGTTCTGCACCAAAGGCATGCGAGTCTGACCGCCGACGAGCACGATCTGATCGATATCTTCCGCAGTGAGACCCGCGTCCTGTACGCATTGCTCCACGTGCTTCAGGGTGCCTCGAACGATATCGTCGACCAATCCCTCCAAGGTGGCGCGGTCCAACTCGTAGTTGAGGTGCCGCGGACCCTGGGCATCGCTTGCGATGAACGGAAGATTGATCTCCGTGCTCTCGCGAATCGAGAGATCGCACTTGGCCTTCTCCGCCGCGTCCTTGAGCCGCTGCAGCGCCATGGTGTCCGAGCGCAGATCAATGCCTTCGTTCGCCTGGAACCAGTCGACCAGATGAGCCACCACTCGGCGATCGAAATCTTCGCCGCCCAGGAAGGTATTTCCCGCGGTAGCCAGCACTTCGACTACACCGTCTGACATTTCGAGGATCGAGATGTCGAAGGTGCCGCCGCCGAGGTCGTAGACCGCGATCTTCTCGTCGCCTTGCCGACCCATTCCGTAGGCCAGTGCTGCCGCAGTCGGCTCGTTGATGATGCGCAGTACCTCGAGTCCGGCGATCTTGCCCGCGTCCTTGGTGCTCTGGCGCTGGGTATCGTTGAAGTAAGCGGGCACGGTGATGACCGCGTCCTGAACCGGCTCGCCGAGATACTCCTCTGCGACGCGCTTCATCTCACGCAAGATGATTCCGGCGATCTCCGGGCAGGTAAAGGTCTTGCTGCCGACCTTGATCCGCGGATCGTCGTTGGGTCCGCGCACGATCTCGTACGGACACAGGTCGATTGAATGTTGCGTTTCGGGGGAGTCGAAGCGTCGACCGATCAGGCGCTTCGAAGCGTAGACCGTATCCTTCGAATTCGTGATGGCCTGACGCTTGGCGAGATGGCCCACAAGGCGCTTGCCGTCCTGGGAAATCGCAAACATCGACGGTGTCGTCCGATATCCCCCGGTATTCGGCACCACGGCCGGTTGACCGTTGTCCACAACCGCGACACACGAATTCGTGGTTCCCAGATCGATTCCAATAACGCGACCCATATCTTCCTCCGTTCGCCGAAAATCAGCGACGTTTTACACGCAGCGTATCCAACATCTTGCGCGCTTCGAGATCGCTCGAATTCAGTTCGAGCGCCTTGTTCAACTCGGACACAGCGTGCCCCTTATTCCCGCACAACAAGTGCACACCTGCCCGTGTCCTGCGATAACCACCATTGGCCGGATCCAGCTCGATCGCCCGCGAGCAGTACTCTTCCGCGCGCTGGGTATCTTCGAGTTCGACATAGACCCGGGCCGCGAGAATGTTCGTCTTGGCATCGTTGGGTCGGTACAGCAGGATCTCTTCGGCCAACCGCCGACCCTCGCGCTTCTCGGCATCGCAGAAGCCAGCCTTGGTATTGCTGAGCAATGCTTCGATGCGTTCGACCGCAACCTTTGCCTGCACCTCTCCCAGCGTCCGCTTGTATTCGCGATTGAAGGGATCAAATGCCACGGCGAGACGCAAATTGGACGCTGCTTCCTCCAGGCGACCCATGACCTCTGATTGCTTCGCGGACCTGAACAGCGCTTCGCCCTTTGAGTTCCTGTCTTTGCGCAGGGCATCGGGCACCCGAAACGGCATCCGCTGGCGAAGTCGCTCGGCAGGAGTCATGGGGCCCTGGCTCTTTCCAGCCTTGGCTGAGGCAGCCTCGGGATTATTCAGTGCTTCGACGTGAATTTCTGCGGTCAACGTCGCCTGGAATTCCTTGCGGCTCGCCGGATCGGAGAGCAACTCGTAGGCTTCGGACACGCGCTTGAAGATGAGGTGCAACCTCTCGCCGTAGTGACCCACGTTCTTTCGGAAGAAGCGATCGGGATGAAACCGCTTCGACAGGGCAAAGTATGCGCGCTTGATGTCGCGCATTTCTGCGGAAGTATCAACGCCGAGCACTTCGAAGTAGTTCAACTCGAGCTTTTGCTCGAACTCGAGAATTTCGCGCTGGATTGTTTCATCGAGATCGAGTTCGGCGTCGATCAGCGACTCGTCAACGGGGCCCTGCACCTTGCGCTTGCTCGCAGGTTCGGGGATCGCACCCTCGCGTCGCTTGACCCGAGGTGCCCTTCCGTCGATATCGATCAGCCCCTGATAGAGCCATTCTTCGATGCAAACATCGACTTCGCCGGAGGTAAGCCCACCGAATTCTCGCAGCAACTTCCACGATGTCTGTCCGTCGATTCTCGAGAGCAAGAATCCCTCCGCTGGCGACAATTTGAGTGCTGTTGGATCACAATCGGACGTGAGACGAGGAAATCGACCGAGATCCTCTTCTGACACATCGCTTTCCAGCATCCACCAGTCTCCCCGATGGCCAGGCACTCGCCCTGCCCACCGCCTTTCATCGGTGTGTCGACTGCAAACAATGAGCAGATCCGAGGATTCGGAGCGCCTGAAACGACTCTCACGGGCGTCCGAGAACAGACGTTCGATTCTTCCCGGGCGATGAAAATCGGTCTGGAGTGGAATTGAGACGCGCGGAATCAGCCCATCACGCGTTCGAGAATCGCTTTCTGGGCGTGGAGCCGGTTCTCGGCCTGGTCGTAGACCAGGCTGCGGGGACCGTCTAGCACCTCGTCGGTGATCTCCTCGCCGCGGTGGGCGGGCATACAGTGCATCACCCAGGCCTCGGGACAACACTCGAGAAGGCTGCTGTTCACCTGATAGGAGGCGAAGATCTTGCGGCGAAGCTCGGCTTCGTCCTCCTGGCCCATGCTCGTCCAGGTGTCGGTGTAGACGAAATCAGCACCGATAACGGCTTCTCGGGCGTCCTCCGTCCAGGTGATCTCGGCACCACTGGTCTTGGAGAGCTTTGCCGCCTGCTCCCAGATTCTCGGAGAAATCGTGTGGCTCGCGGGGGTGGCGAGTTGCACGCGAAAACCGAGCACCGCCGCCACCAGTACCAGCGAATGCGCAACATTGTTGCCGTCTCCCAGATAGGCCAGGGTCGATTGTCGAGGGTCCTTCTTTTCGCTCATGGTCAGCACGTCCGCCATCGCCTGACACGGGTGGAGGAAGTCGGTCAATCCGTTGATCACCGGAATGCTCGCCTCCCGGGCGAGTTGCTCGACCAGGCTGTGACTAAAGGTCCGCGCCATGATTCCGTGGACCCAGCGCGACAGCGCTCGAGCGACGTCCTCGGGTGATTCTCGTGTGCCGATGCCGACCTGCTCCGGGCGCAGCAAGATCGCGTGTCCCCCGAGTTGGGTCATGCCGGCTTCGAAAGTGACGTGGGTCCGCAGGGACGGTTTTTCGAAGTACATCGCAAGGGTGCGTCCCTGGAGGGACTGCACACTCTCACCCAGGTGATGGAGTCGCTTGAGCTGCCGCGCGCGCGCGAGCAACTCGAGCAATTCGTCGGCACTCCAGTCGGCCACCGAAATGAAGCCGCGATGTCGATCTGTAATGGTTTCGCTCATGGTTCCGTTACTGCCTTCTTCCCGCTGTCATGGAACCAGCAGGGTTCCGACGCCGGCGTCGTCGGTAAATATTTCCAGGAGTACGGCGTGGAGCACCCGTCCATCTACGATATGGGTTCGCGCAACGCCCTGGGAAAGCGCCCGTGTGCAGCACTCCACCTTGGGAATCATGCCTTCGCGAATCGTCCCCTCGTCGATATGCTTCCGCGCCTCTTCGACCGAGAGCTGACTCATGCGCTGCCCCTGCCGGTCCATGACTCCATCGACATCGGTCAACAAGATCAGTTTTTCCGCCTGCAGAGCCCCGGCGATTGCGCCGGCGGCCTCATCGGCATTGACGTTGTACGTCAGTCCATTTTGATCCGCGCCGATCGGGGCGACGACCGGTATGAACCCTGCCCCCGCCACTGCCTCGATCACCCCGGAATCGACCGTCACCATCTCACCGACTCGACCCAGGCTCTGGCCGTCAACCCGTTTTTCCCGGACCCGCAGCAGGGCGCCATCGCTACCGGTGAGCCCCACCGCCGACGCACCGGCTTGCTGCATCAATTCGACGATTTCGCGATTGACCGTGCCCCCGAGAACCATCTCGACGATTTCCATGGTTTCGTCGTCGGTGACCCGGAGTCCGCCGACAAACTTCGACTTCTTGCCGAATCGATCAAGGGTGGCGGCAATCTGGGGACCGCCACCGTGCACGATGACCGGGCGAACGCCGATATGCTTTAGCAGCACGACGTCGGTTGCGAAGGATCGCCGCAATTCGAGGTCGGTCATCGCGTGGCCACCGTACTTGATGACGATGGTCTTCCCGACGAAGCGTTGCATGTAGGGCAACGCCTCGATCAGTACCTTGGCTTTGTCGACCAGTTCTTCCATGAATTCACTCGCGGTTGTGTTCTAGCGCGCTCGCAAAAACGCCCACCATCGCCTTAGGGTTTCGCTGTAAATGACTGAATTGTGGGCGATTTATTAGCCCAGCTTTCAGCTGCGCGCTTGCTTGCGCGCCGCCGCGACCTCTTCGATGCTGTCGAGCAGACTACGGTACAGGAGCACGTTGCGGACCGCCGCAGACAGCACCGCGATCAGCACCTCTCCAGTTCGGGCAGAGACCGTAGAGCCTTGGGGCCGATGAACTCGGCACACCCCGACGGTCTTGCCTCGCAGCCGCAGGGGCACGCACAAGAGCGATCCCACGACCCCGTCGCTCGGCGTATCGACCTTGCGATCAAAGCGAGAGTCGCTCTCGGGATCTGCGGTCGCGATCAACTGCCCGCGCTGAAATACGCCTCCCGTCAGTCCCCGATCGCCGGGCAGCCGATCGTGATCCAGACGCAGGCCGCGCTTCCCGATCGACTCCCTGACCAGGTCTCCGCTCTCGGGATCGAGTAGATAGAGGGAGACGGGATCCGCATCCAATACGGTCTCGATGGCTCGGAGGGCCTCACTCAACAGACTCGCGGGCTCGATTTCATTGACCACCGCGTCGCAGATCGTGCGCGCCAACTCGGCGTCGGCATCGATTCCGACCCCGCTCGCCTCGGCAAAAAGATCCTGGGCGTCCATCGCATCTCGGGTCCAGCCTGCGGGCATCATCTGGGTTGAGTCGGATTCGGACTGGCCGCCCGAGGAGTCGATCTCGGTCGACGCTGCAGAACTCTCGCGTTCGAGTTGGGCGTCGGCCGTGTCGTCGCCGAGCAGTTCTGCGACCTGTACTGCGATCAAGCGCAAGAGCGAAAGATCTTCGGGGCCGAATTGCGCTCCATCCGTGCGATCCGTCGCGCACAAGACGCCGAGTTGTCGGCCCGACATTTCAACCGGAGCCACCGCAAACGAGTCGGAGTTGTAACGATCCGGCGCGAGGTCGGCGACGAAATGACTTTCATTGCGGATATCCGCCACGACGATTGGGGTCGAGTCTTCGAGGGCTCGACCCGCAATCCCCTGTCCGATCCTTACGCTGTCCATCTGATCCGGATCGACATCGCGACCGAGCGACGCCACGACGTCGAGTTGGCTCGCATCGTCGTTCAACAACAAGAGCGAAGTCTTCTCCGCCCGCAAGGCGATGGACACGGCGCGAACTGCCGCCTCGCGAATGACCGAGAGTCGCTCTGCGGGCGTCGCGTCATTCGCGTCGTTGGAAAGATCTTCCATCAAGCCAACCAGTTCATCGAGCCGAATTCGCAGGCTGCCCCAGTCGCTCGCGACGCGATGGGTATCCGCGGCGCGGCGCACGGCCAACACCAATTCTTCGTCGTGCAGGGGTTTGGCCAGGTAGTCGCAGGCTCCCAGACGGAGCGCCTCCAGCACCAACTCTTGATCGGTGGACGCCGAAAGCATGATCACGCGCAACTCCGGCTGGGCGACCCGGAGTTGCCGCAGAACTTCGATCCCGTCGATGCCGGGAAGGCGGATGTCCAACACCGCTACGGCAAAGTTATCGGCGACCACCAGTTTGAGCGCGCGCTCACCATCCTCACACGCAACAAAGGGATAGCCGTGCGCGCTCAGGACGTCGCCGATCGCTTCGCGAAAGAAGCGCTCATCGTCTACTACCAGTACCCGCGCCTTTGCGTCGCTCACCAATCCCCCAGGCCAGGTTGATTAGAGAATGTACTGCGAAAGATCCTGATCCTCGACCAGATCCCCCAACCGCTTTTCGACCATGTTCCGATCGACCACAATCGTAGCCTGCCCCATGTCTGGGGCGTCGAAGCTCAAGTCTTCGAGCAATTTTTCCATCACGGTGTGGAGCCTTCGGGCGCCGATGTCCGCCATTCGCTCATTTACCGCGGCGGCGATGTCGGCTACGGCCTGCACGCCATCCTGTTTGAATTCGAGGGTGATGCCCTCCGTTTTCAACAACTCGGCGTACTGACGAACCAGCGAGTTCTGGGGTTCGGTGAGTATCTGCACGAGGTCGTCCCTGGTGAGGCTCGCCAGTTCGACCCGGATCGGAAACCGTCCTTGCAGCTCGGGGATCAGGTCCGAGGGTTTCGAATCATGAAACGCGCCGGCCGCGATGAACAAAATGTGATCCGTGCGCACCGGCCCCTGCTTGGTTTGTACGGTCGAGCCCTCGACGATCGGAAGCAGATCCCGCTGCACCCCCTCACGCGAGATGTCGGGACCGTGTCCTTGCGAGGATCCCCCCGCCACTTTGTCGATTTCGTCGATGAATACGATTCCGTTCTGTTCCACCCGTGCGACGGCCAACTCGCGAACCCGGTCCATGTCGACCAATGCCAGGGCTTCCTCGTTGGTAAACACTTTGAGGGCTTCTGACACTTTCATATGCCGCTGCTTGGTGCGCTTTGGCATCATGCTTCCGAACAGGTCTCGGAACTGGACCCCCATTTCCTCGACGCCCTGTGGTGTCATGATCGAAATCGACGGTCCGCCGGAATCATCCCTGAGTTCCACCTGGATTTCCCGGTTGTCGAGTTCTCCCATGCGCAGGAGCTTGCGCAGCTTGTCCCGCGACTCCTGATTCTCGACGTTTTTCGCTAGATCGACGGCATGGGGCCCCTGGATGGGCGCCGGCGCTGACTGCGGGGGAAGCAGCGCGTCGAGTACACGATCTTCCGCCAGGTCACTGGCCTTGCTGCGAACCGCGCGCTGCTCTTCGTCGGTCACCATTGAAACCGAGAGTTCGGTGAGGTCTCGAATGATCGACTCCACATCCCGCCCCACGTAGCCGACCTCGGTGAACTTCGAAGCTTCGACCTTGATGAAGGGGGCCTGGGACAGGCGTGCGAGCCGTCGGGCGATCTCGGTCTTTCCGACCCCCGTCGGCCCGATCATGATGATGTTCTTGGGCGCGATCTCGTCTCGCAGCTCTTCTGGAACTTGCTGTCGACGCCAGCGGTTACGCAGGGCGATTGCGACCGCACGCTTTGCTTCGCGTTGTCCGACGATGAACCGATCGAGTTCAGAGACGATCTCGCGCGGTGTAAAACTCTGTAGCATGCTCATGGAAGCGTGATCACTTTGACATTGTCGTTGGTGTAAATGCAGATTTCAGCGGCGATCCGCAGCCCTTCGCGGGCAATCTCCTCCGGACCCATCTTGCTGTGGCGAGATAGTGCCCGGGCGGCGGAAAGAGCATAGGCCCCTCCGGATCCGATAGCAGCGATTCCGTCATCGGGTTCAATCACGTCCCCGTTTCCGGACACGACGAGCAGCGTCTCGGGGTCGCCCACCAACATCATGGCCTCCAGCCGGCGCAGCATGCGGTCGGTGCGCCAGTCGCGCGCCAGTTCGACAGCGGCTCGCCGCACATTGCCCGAGTGGGTCTCGAGCTTGGCCTCTAGACGTTCGAGCAGCGTCAGGGCGTCAGCGGCCCCCCCGGCAAAACCGATGATCGCGCGATTCTTCGCGATCAAGCGAACTTTCTCGGCGCCCATTTTCATCACGGTATCGCCCACGGTCACCTGGCCGTCGGCGGCCATGGCGATCGTGCCGTCCCTGACGACAGCCATGACGGTTGTCGATCGAATTTGATCTTCAGACCTCATTTTCGATGGCTTCCTTTTGATCGAATACTGAACGCGTGTTTCAGGTTCTGTTGCGCGAGCGATTGGAGTGGTTTCCGCTTCGAGCCCCCGAACGCGGGTGCGCATCGTCGTAGATTCGTCGAAGTTGTTCCATTGAAACTGCCGTGTATTTCTGCGTGGTCGATAGAGAAGAATGGCCCAACAACTCCTGAATTTCCCGCAGATCTGCCCCCATGTCGAGCAAATGCGTCGCGTAGCTGTGGCGCAGACGATGAGGGTGGACTCGATCGGCGATACCCGCATCCCGCGCCCGCTCGCTCAGGATACGCCGGATGTCTCGATCCCCGAGTCGCCGAGGCCGCACGCCAGGTTCTTTCGAACCGCGACCGCGAAGCAATGAGATAAAGAGCGGCTCGGCGAGCACTCCGGGACGGGTGCGCGCCTCGATCCATTCAGCCAATGCCGCGAGCGCATGCTTCGGAATCGGAACCACTCGCTCTTTGCGTCCCTTGCCGAGCACCCGCACCTGGGCGCTGGGCAACTCGATATCGCGCACATCCAATGCCACCAGCTCACCGACTCGGATGCCGGTGCCGTACAGAAACTCGACCAGCGCGCGATCGCGCAACGCCACGAGTTCCTCGTCCGGATCGGGTTTGTCCGCCTGCTTGCGGCGCTTCTGATTTAAAATCAAGGAGTAGCAGTCATCCACTGGCAAGGGCCTCGGGGGCCGCCGCGGTATCTTCGGCGCCGGAAGGCCTTCGGTCGGATCGAGATCGATCAGGTCTTCCCGCAGCATGAATTGAAAGAACGAACGAAGCGAAGCGAGTTTTCTGCCCAGGGTCGTCGGGCTGTTCGAATCGTGGAGCAGCGCCAGCCAACTCCGCACGTCCCGAACCGTCACCTGGGACGGATCGCTCGCGCGGCGTTTGTCCTTGCCCGCCACTTCGCCTGCTCCTTCGCCCAAGAACCGCTCAAACTGGCGGACATCCGCCAGATAGGCGCGCAGGGTGTTGGGAGAGAGGTTCCGCTCGACTCCCAGATGGGTGCCAAACTTCTCGACTGTGGGCATCCATTTCATCATGACACGTCGCGATAGCGCGCGATGGCATCGAGGGCGCGCACGGCGAACATTTCTGAGCGCTCCGCTCGCTTGAGTTTACGACGCTTGCCCGATTCACTGCGCAGCGCGCTGTCGGGCAATGGCGCGAACAGACCAAAGTTGATGTTCATCGGCTGGAAGTGATTGGGGTTGCCGTTCGTCAGGTGATTCAACAAAGCACCGTGGGCGGTTTCGGCCGGCGGAGCCTGCCATTCGCGACCGCTCGCGGCACAGCCGGCCGCGAGCCCGGCGAGCCATCCGAGCGCAGCAGATTCCACGTATCCTTCGACACCTGCCATCTGACCCGCCAGAAAGAGTCCCGGCCGCACTCTTACTTCGAGATTTGGGCCCAACTTGGTGGGTGCGTTTACGTAGGTATTGCGATGAACGGTCCCGAAGCGCGCGAACACCGCCTTCGAAAGGCCGGGCAGGCGACGGAATATTTCTCGTTGATCCGAAATTCTGAGCTTGGTCTGAAAGCCCACCAAGTTGAACAATACCCCGTCCCGATCTTCGTGGCGCAACTGCACTACCGCGTATGGGCGCCTCCCGGTTCGCGGGTCAACCAGGCCGACCGGCTTCATCGGGCCAAACGACAGCGTCTTGGGACCGCGGCGCGCCATTTCCTCGATGGGCAGACATCCTTCGAAGTACAGCGCTGCCTCGAACGAATGCAGGGGCACGGTCTCGGCTTCGACCAGGGCCGTGACGAACTCTTCGTACTCGTCGCGAGAAAGGGGCAGATTCAAGTAGTCCCCCTCCCCTTCTTCGTAGCGAGAAGCGCGAAACGCTACGGACATGTCGATCGAATCGGCGTACACCGTCGGCGCGATGGCATCGTAGAAATAGAGCGACTCATCTCCCAGCAGTTCCTGGATCGCCTCTGCCAGCGCGGTTGCCGTGAGCGGGCCAGTGGCCAACACGACGTGTGGGTCTTCGGGGATCTTCTCGACGACATGGTTTTGAACTTCGATATTCGGATGGGCCTCGATCGCTTCAGTGATGAAGCGCGCAAAATCGTTTCGATCGACCGCAAGGGCACGACCTGCAGGGACCGCTGTCGCATCCGCGGCCCGAATGACCAGGGAGTCGAGTGCCCGCATCTCTTCTTTGAGCAGCCCGACCGCATTGTGCAAGCTGGCGCCGCGCAAAGAATTGCTACAGACGAGTTCGGCCATATCGGAAGATGAATGAGCCGGCGACATTTGGACGGGCTTCATCTCGACCAGCGTTACGCTGCCGCCACGCGAGGCAATTTGCCAGGCGGCTTCGCAACCCGCGAGCCCGGCCCCCACCACGAGCACACGGGAACCCGAAAAGTCCAAAGGACTCACGTCTGCATTCTGGATCGACTCGCCCAATGCGGTCTCCAACGCGGTAGTCGTGCTGACTGGGGGATACTTCGATCGGTGCGTGTCCGGGCTTCGCACTGCGGGGGCCCCTGCCACCGGGGCAAGCAGTATAGCCCACGCTCACTTGGCGGGCCTGCGCACTCCTCGCCGGCGAGCCGAGACCCTGACCATACGTCCGTCGCGATCGCGCCGGACGAGCCCCTGTAGCTCGAGATCGATGAGTTCGAGGTCCACGAGATCGAGGTCGAGCTGTTGCGGATCGCGCTCGATTCGACGTCCCAGCTCATCCCGGGACAGGGCTCCGCGGTCGAGGGTCGTGAGGATTGTCTCGGCAAGTGGCCCGATTTCCTCGAAATCGGCAATCTCGGAGATCTGGACTTCCTCGGGCACGGGCAGTCCCAGCCCGTCAAACACGTCGTCGACCTCAAGGATGGGGATCGCACCGTCGCGAATGAGCCGGTTGGGGCCCCAGCTGGTAGGAGAAGTCACGGGCCCGGGCAGGGCCATCACATCTCGGCCTTGATCGAGGGCGTGGCGCGCCGTGATCAGCGAACCGCTGCGTTCTCGCGCTTCGATCACGATCACACCGCAACACAGCCCGCTGATCAGCCGATTGCGCAGGGGGAAGTACGCTGGTCGCGGCGGAGTTCCGACCGGGAGTTCGGTAAGCAACGCACCGCCCTCGGCAATCTCCGAGGCGAGCCGACGATGTTCCGCCGGATACACCCGGTCGGGACCACACGCTTGAACCGCCACAGTGACCCCGGACGCATCGAGTGCTCCCCGATGCGCAGCTGCATCAATCCCCCGGGCCAACCCGGAGACGACCGTTACCCCGGCTTGCGCCAGCCGTTCACCCAACGCCCGCGCCATCTCGAGACCGTAGACCGTCGCCGCCCTGGCCCCGACGATCGCCACGAGGGTTCCCGACAGGTGCGCGACATCACCAGCAATCAAGAGCAGCGGTGCGGGATCTTCGAGCACGGCGAGCTGCGTCGGATAGTGTCGTGAAGTCAGGGGAAGTGCGCGATAGCCTCGGCGCCGAAGGCCTACAACCGCCGCATCGAGCGCAGTGTTACTCAGCGCTTTGCTGCGGCCGCTGATCTCGAGGGCTGTTCGAGGATCTCCGGCCCGCAGCAGACACTCGCGCGCGAGCACGGGTGAGAGCCCCAACGTTGCTTGGAGTTGCAGCCAGTCGCGCAATTCTGCCCGATGCGACGAGTCGGATCGACCGGGGTCGAGCACGCCGGCCTCGGGTTTGGGTGTACTTGAAGGCGTACTTGTTGGTGTATTTGAATGTGTAGAAGTAGTCGCGCGGGTCAGAGACAAATCAAGAGTTCCCCGGGACCGAGGAACTCCTGATTAGCTCAACCCATCAAACTTGGCGCCCCGCCGCGGAAGATAGGGCGACGCCCGTTTTATTTTTTACTAGAACGCTTCCGGGAAATTCCGGGTCGCTCCGCGCACGACATCTCCGACCGCGAGTTCACGGCGTGTGTGCGCGACGTACGCCACCGCACTTTCTTCCTGAACCGTGACCACCACGAGATCGGCGATCACGCGGTCGGGCGTCATGACCGTCTGGCCCCGGACCTTGTCGTCCACCTCGTATCCGGGATCATAAACCTCGAGGTCGGTTCCAATTTCGACTCCCTGCACGGCGCCGACGTCCACAAACACGTAGTCGCTGGTTCCCATCAGGGTGCGGTTCGCAGGCAGGAACGCGACTTCACCCTCGATGCCATCTTCGGCGAACAAGACATCGATATCGCTGGGCAGCTTGGAACGCGGCATCACGCGATCACCGATCGACGTTCCCGCGAGGGACACCCGGATCACCGCAACACAGCTTTCGCCGGTCACTTCGATGACTTCGGCCCAGCCCAGAACATCGACGTGATACCCGATCAACGCGTTGGTACTGGGCGAGCGCACATCGGTCACATTGCGAAAGAAGGTAAATTCGTCACCGACTTCGACTTCTCCCTCGCCGAGTCCGAAGTAGATCGTGTCGAGCAGAGAAAGATGGAGTCGATCCGAGGGGCTGCCCAGGATGATTGTCGACGCCTTGAGCTGCGCGTCGCTTATGAAGCCCATGTTGTCCCGCATCGAAACCCGCACGGTGCGACCGGTTCCCCGGCCCATTTCACCTTCGTCCGGCATGCCCACAGGCAGCTGATCCATCTCGGGGATCTCGAAGTCGTCCGTCGAAGCCATCTGGGTGAACTCGTCATCCGAGGCCGGAACCTCTTCTTCGACGACGTCGGCCGGAATCTCGGCGGCGACTTCCACGTATTCATCCACATCGGTCTCGGCACCTGCGAGGAACTCGTCGGCTTCAGCGTCACTGATGCGTCGGATCTCGGTAGAGGAGATCCACAGTCGATCCCCGGGTTCAATCAGGTGGGGATTCTGGATATCGCCGTTGTCTTTCCAGACCGAGGGCCATACCCAGGCGGTGCCCAGGTAGGCGTTCGAGACATCCCACAAGGTGTCACCGGAAACCACGGTGTGAATGCGTCCCACGCGACCTTCTGCGTCGACAGCCACTGGCCCGAGCGTGATTCCGCCCACGACCAATATCGGTCCGTCGATCTCGATCGACGACATGGCGGATTCATCTACAGCAAGATCGGCCTCCGCTTGCGCGACAGGCGCATCCGCTGACTCCGGTGTCGGATCGCCCGGATTGAAATCTGGATCGTCAAAGTCGTCCCACGCGACCTCGCCCGCGGGTTCTGCCGGGACGGATTCGAGCGCGGACATTTCATCGGCAGGCTGCAACTCGTTCGACTCGACCTGCTCCGCAAATTCGTCCGCGGGCATGTCTTCGGCGAGGACGTCTACAACCACTTCAGCCACGACATCTTCACCAACGACGTCAGCGCCGAACTCGTCGTCGACTTCTACCCAATCCGTAGCGGTGTCCTCAGCCTCAGCCCAGTCGGGCGCAACTTCGACCGATCCGGTCTCGCCGGTCGGTTCGAGTGCCGGTTCGGTATCCGCCGAAACCGCAAAACTCAGAAACATCGCCAACACGGCTACCAATACAAGCGACCCAAGTCTCATCGAATTCTCCACAGTCCACCCATCGTCGGTTCGAGCGCTCTGCTGCCGAATCCGCGTGCGTATCACGCACGCACAACGAATGCGAATTCCGCGCAAGAGCGTCCTGTCTATCGGCGTTCCAGCGGGAGAGCTTGACGCCCTGCGGGAGGATGCAGGGGATCTGGGAGAGAACCGGAGAACATCGCGCAGTAGTGTGGCTTAGTTGCCGGTTGGTGGACCCTTGGTTTCCAGCTGGAACCCAAGATTCCGCGAGCGAACCAATGCGCTCCTCAGCCAGCTGCCGTCAGGCGGTCGAGCATGCTGCGGACTTCACTTTCCCAGGGCGGCGACTGAGGGGTCCGACCCTGTGCTCTTTCGGCCTTGTTGCGCTGCTCGAGATCGTGGAGCGAAGCTCGCAACACTTCTGCGGCGCGCTTCGTGTTGCCGTCTGCTTCGTAAGCCTGAGCGAGATGATGGCGAATCACCCCCAGAGCGGGGTCGTCGGCGTCGGCGCTTGCGACGGACTCCTTCAGGTAACCCACCGCAGCGCCATTGACTCCACGCTTGAAGAGCACCCAGCCGAGGGTGTCCGCCGCATTGGAATCGTTTGGCAGCAACGCCTTGGCGTCCTGCGCCAGATCGAGGGCGCGATCGAGATCCTTGCCCGTGTCGGCCAGCAGGTAGGCGAGATTATTCTTCGCGAATGCGTGATTGTCGTCGTACTTGATCGCGTTTTCATACGACTTTTGAGCCATATCGAGCTCACCCTGGGCTTCGTAGAGCAACGCGAGGAAGTGATGCAGGCGCGCCGAAGTCGGCTGCATCTGGACAGCTTTCTCGTAGGTCGCAATGGTCTCATCGGTGCGGCCAGTCAACGTGTAGAAGCGCGCCAACTGCTGATGCACGTTGATATCGTCGGGGATCAGCTCCGTGGCGAGAACGAATTGGGCTTCTGCCCCTTCCAGGTCATTGTTGCTGAACAAAACCATTCCGTTGAGCTGGACGAGGTCGGGGTCTCTGGGGTCCGCCTTGGCCGCCGCAATGATGAGTTGCTTGGTCTCGGAGAAGTTCTCTTTGCTACCCTGGTCGAGCTTGAATAGTGTCCGCAGCACCTGTTGGTTGTGTGGAGACCGCTCGAGAACTTGCATCAGGTACGCGCGTGCCTTGACTGGATCGGCAAGGCTTGCATGGACGCGCCCCAGAGCGAAGAGCACTCCTGCATCACGCTGGTCGGCCGGTACTTTGTCCAACTCGTTGCGCGCTTCCTCGCGCTTGCCGAGTCGGATTAGACTCTGCGCGACCAGTACTCGGGTTTCGCTGCTCTCGGGTCGAACTTTCAGATAGCGCCGCCCCTGTTCGATTGCATATTCGTGCTCACCCAATGTCTGATGAATCGTGGCAAGGAGTCTGCGAGCCTGGTGGAGTCCTGGATCGAGTTCGAGTGCCCGGGAGATTTCGACCCGGGCGAGACTGGATTGATCCACGGAAGCCATTGCTGAGCCAAGCGCAAAGTGAGCCTCGGGCCAATCGGGGCGACCGTCCACCGCCATTTGGAACGCATCAATGCCCTTTGAGGTTTCACCCTTGGCCAGGTAAGCCTTGCCCCGAACAAACTCGGCCTGGGGATGAAAGGGCGTTTCGGCGAGAATGGCCTCGACCACCTCGAGACCCTCCGCAATCTTCTGATTGGCCATGGAAAGCGCAGCGAGATTGTCTTCCGGGGTTTTCGCCGCTTCGGTACTGGCCTCGCGGTAGCCGAAATCTACCAGGAGTTCTGCCCGGCGAAGCTTTGCGTTCGCATTCTCAGGATCCGCCGCGACGGCCGAGTCCGCCGCTGCCAAGGCTTCTTCGAGTCGCTGGAGCGCTCCCAAGAACGTCGAAAGGACCAGATAAGGTCCCGGGTCGCTCGTATCTATTGTCGTAGCCTGGCGGAGCAACGCTTCTGCTTTTTCGTTTTCTCCTTGCAAGCGATAGTACTTGGCGAGCATGTAGCGCGAAAGGTTGGAATCGTTGTCGATTTCTATACCCTCTTCGAGCGCCGCAACTCCCAGTTCATTGCGCTCCGACCCGAAATACAGTCTGGCGAGGTTGATGAATCCCTCCTCGCGCCTTTTAGGCGATTTGGCCCTGTTGACCGCTTCCTTGAAAACTGTCTCCGCCTCGTCCAAGCGCTCGAGATCCTGAACCAGGAACTTCGCAAGGCTGGTGCGGGCAATGAAGCTCCCGAAGCGCTCCACTCCTTTCCAGAACCAAGGCTCTGCCTTTTCGCGTCCATTCGGCAAATACATGTAGTACGTCGCCAATGTCAGAAGTGTGTCGTAGTTTTTCAAATCGAGTTCGACGGCTTTGAGGTAATACTCTTCGGACTCACTTTCGCGCTTGAGCTTCTCGAGGGCCTTACCCATCAAAATATACCCTTGGTGGTTCTCGGGATCGGACTCGATCGAGATCTGCCCCATCGCGAGGGCCTGATCAGCATCTCCGGCAATGAGTGACAGCGCACCAAAGCTCAGGACAGCTTCAGTGTTGGCCGGGTCCAAACGAACGGTTTCGCTCATTTCCCAGTACGCGTCACGGCCCCGGCTCAGCTTCATGTAGGCCTTTGCCAGCTGATAGTGAGCGTCCGCGTGATTCGGGTTGAGCTTGATTACGTTCTTGTACTCGATCACCGCCTCTTCGTACCGCTCGTTTTCGACGTACCGCGTACCGTTGGCATAGAATTCAGCGAGACTGTCTTCGTCACTCTGACAGCCGACAAGCGTGGTCGTGATGAACAGTGTGATGGCCAGTGCGAACGCACGGCACAGTGAATTCATAGGAAAGCGGTAGTCCATGATGAGGTCCTCATTCGGTTCAGTCTGGCCGATCAAATAGAGCGAAACGCAGCGCCTGCGTCGACCGTATTCGTGCCCTTCGTCGGCACCCTTCGCCCGGTTGCATGCCCATTCCTCCATCACGTCCTTGGAGGATCAGGCGGCGAAGCTTAGCCTGCATTGCCATCGCGGTCGCTAGTTGCGGGCGAGGTTTTCCAGTTCAATTCAACGGTTCGTCCCTGCGCTTTATTGCCCGGCCCGAATCTGGAATCGCTCGGTTGCGGCGCCAGCTAGGATGCACGAGCTCCATGCGCTGAATCATGTAGTTGAGCTTGCGTTTGCTCACGCCAATCAACTGGGCTGCGTCCTTCTGAACGAATCCCGTGCGACGTAGAGCCGCCAGTACCAGCGCACGCTCTACCGTGTGCAAGGAAACACCATTGGGCGGCAATTTGATTTCCCACTCGGCATCACCGCGGTGGTGCCTGGGGCTCTCGAGGTGAATGTCTGCGACGTCGATCTGCGTTCCGTCAGAAAGGAGCACCGCGCGTTCGACGGCGTTGCGCAGTTCGCGCACATTACCGGGCCACGAATAGGACTCCATGCGCGAAATCGCGGCGTCCGTGAATCCGGTACACAGCCTCCCGAGCTCGAGAGAGAAACGTTTCCTGTAGCGTTCGGCCAGGGCCTTGATGTCTTCGCGCCGCTCGCGCAGGGGCTGGAGATGAATCTCGATCACGTTGATCCTGTAGTAGAGATCTTCACGCAGAGAACCGTCGCGCAGCGCTTGATCCAGATCGCGGTTGGTCGCCGCAATGATGCGCGCGCTGGTCCTTTGAACCGCGGTTCCGCCGAGTCGGTAGAACTCCTGGTCTTGAAGCACCCGCAGCAATTTGGCCTGGGTGGCCGGGGACGTCTCGGCGATCTCATCCAACAACAAGGTTCCGCCGTTGGCCTGCTCGAAGCGACCCGCTCGCTGGTGGTCCGCCCCGGTAAAGGCGCCGCGTTCGTGGCCGAACAGCTCCGACTCGAGGAGCGTCTCGGGGAGTGCAGCACAATTGACCTTGATAAAGGGTCTCGCAGCACGCGATGAATGAGCGTGGATCAGACCCGCGATCACCTCTTTGCCCGTTCCCGTCTCACCGGTAAGAAGAACCGTCGAACGAATTCCGGCGACTCGCTTTGCGGTCGCCACCGCACTGCGCATCGCCTCGCTGTTGGCGACGATAAAATCGTCTCGCACCCCCGACACCTGGCAGCGCAGTTCGGAGACTTCCTCCAACAGCCGTCCGTGTTCGACAGCCCGCCGCACACGCAATTCGAGTTCTTCGAGATCAAAGGGCTTTTGAATGAAGTCGAAGGCACCCCGCTGGATCGCCGCGATCGCGTTGTCCACGGTCGCGAATGCGGTCATCAACACAAAAGCGGTACGGGAGTCGCGTTGTTGTGTTGCGCGCTGGATCTGCGTTCCATCCGGCCCGGGCAGTCGCAGATCGCAGAGAACGACGTCAAAGGGCTCGCTGTCCGCGATCATCTCGATTGCGGACTGCCCATCCGACACTTCGATCACACTGGACCACTGTTCTCCGAGGGCCATCACGATGGCCTCACGCAGCGCATCGTTGTCCTCGACCACGAGAATACGAGCGGGCTGAGGACCCGCGTCGTGCGCGTTGGAGTCCGGGTCGGCGCTCACGAGCGAGAATCCCGCGCGAGTTCAGTCTCGGACCACGAGAAACATGCCCCGCGCCGAGGGCACGGACAGCTGACTCTGTGGATTACGATTTGGTGATCGGGAACCTTCACGACTGGGACATCGGTCGAGAGGGGCTATTGCCTGAGGTCGTACTCAGGCAATCGGTCGATCGACCTGCGGAATGACGTAGCGTTTTCCCTGCTGTTGCAACCAACCGTCTTGCTTGAGTCGTTTGACTGCCCGGGTAACGGTCTCCCGCGAGGTCCCGATCATGTCGGCAATCTGTTGATGCGTAAGCGTTGGGGTAATGCGCGTATGATCGGCGTTGCCCTCGTCCCGGGCGAGCCTCTCAAACAGACCTCGGGTGCGTTCCTGGACCTTCTGGAACGAAATTGAACTCGCCTGTTCTCCGGTTTCACGCAACCGACGGGTGAGTTCCTGGATCACACACATCGCCAAGGTCGACCGGCTCTTCAGCAGTTCCAGAAAGTCTCGGCGAGAAAGCGCCAGCAACTGAGTCGGCTCGAGGGTGGTGACGCTTGCAGAACGGGGTTGATTGTCGAGCAGCGACATTTCGCCAAAGAAGTCGCCCTCTCTAAACAGGTTCATGATCTGTTCGCGACCGTCGTCCGAGGCCTTGGTCACTTTCACCCGACCGGAACGAATTACGTACATGTAGTCCCCGGTCAGTCCTTCATCGACAATGATCGCATCTTTGGGAAAGCTGCGCTCGATCAAGTGGAGTCCGAGATTGTCGAGGTCTTCGTCGGTCGCTTCGCGAAAGAGCGGAATGACGCGAAGGGATTCGCGAGCTTCCTCTCGTGTCAGAGTATCAGCCATGTCGAATATTCCCCTGTGCCCATACCGAGCTGAGTGTCAGATCAAATCTTCGCGCCCACGGGCCTTGAGCGTGGCGACAATCCGTTTGACGTCACCCGCGCGCTCTAACTTTGTGACGAAGATCACATCTCCTGTATCGACCACAGCAAGATTTTCTACACCCAATAATGCGATGGGCCTGTCTCCACCCCAGACGAGGTTCGCTTCGGCATCAAACGCCAGCAACTGACCGGCAATGATCCGATTGCCGTTTCGATCCCGTTTCGACTTTTCCCCGACGCCGAGTTCACTGGCGAGCGACTCCCACGTCCCCACGTCACTCCAGGAGAAGCTGACGGGCAATGTCCAGACCCGCTGGCTGCGCTCGAGGATCGCGACATCCACGGACAGTGACGGCGCCTTCTCATACGCCACGGCGACGGCCTGCCGGTTGCGACCCTTGGGGTGTCGGCGCAGCGGCGCGAGAGCCCTGTGTAGATCGGGCGCACATTCGGCAACCTGCTCGAGAAACGTCTTCGCTTGCCAGATGAACACACCCGCATTCCACAGATACTTCCCCCCGGCGCAGTACCGCTTGGCAGTGGCGGCGCCGGGCTTTTCGACAAACTTCGCGACGCGATGCAGCCCCGCATAGGCCTTGCCCGCCCGGGGACCTACCCGGATGTAGCCATATCCCGTGTCTGGCCGCGTGGGCCGCACTCCGAGCGTCACGAGAACCTCGGCAGCGTGGGCCGCGCGGGCGGATTTGCGAATTGCCGCCGCGAACGCGCGCCGATCGGGAACGTGGTGATCGGCGGGCAAGATGACGAGCACGCCGTGCGGGTCCTCCGCAGCGATGCGCTGCGCCGCCCAGGCTGCCGCCATCGCCGTGTTGCGCCGACGGGGTTCGACCAGGACACGATTCGCAGGCAGTCCAGATGCCTTTCGAATCTTCTTGGCGTGCTCGTGCCCGCACACGATCCAAATGCGATCTTTGTCGGCGATTGCCCGGGCGCGATCGAGGGTTGCCGCCAGCAGGCTCTTGCCGCCAATTACTTTGAGTAACGGCTTCGGGTAGTGCGCGCGAGACGCCGGCCAGAATCTTTCACCTGCACCCCCCGCCAGCACGACAACGTGCAGAGGGGGCACTTTCATCTCCCGACGCTCACGTAGTTGAACCCTTCGGCTTGCATCGCGTCGGCGCGATAAATATTGCGCAGATCCACCATGTTGGGTTTGTTGAGCAGACTCTTGATGCGCGTGAGATCGAGCATGCGAAATTGATTCCACTCGGTCACGATCACCAGCGCGTCGGCGCCCTGGCAGGCTTCGTAGGCGTCCTTGCACAATACGAGTTCGGGAAGCGCCTTACCGGCTTCCACCATCGCCTGGGGGTCGAAGGCGCGAACTACCACACCCTCGTTGATCAGGCTGCGGGCGATGTAGATTGCCGGGGAATCGCGCACATCGTCGGTTTCGGGCTTGAACGAAAGTCCGAGGAGCGCGATGGATTTGCCCGCACAATTCTCGCCCAGCACTTGGCGCACCTTCTGCGTCGCATGATCGCGTTGTCGATCATTGGCTCGAATTGCCGCCTCGACGATCTCGAAGTTCATTCCCAGGTCGCGGGCAAAATGGGCCGCGGAGAGAGTGTCTTTGGGAAAGCACGACCCGCCGTAGCCGGGTCCCGCATGAAGAAATTTTGAGCCGATGCGCTTGTCGAGACCCATTGCACGAGCAACACCCTGGACGTCTCCGCCAACTCGTTCGCAGAGGATCGAGATTTCGTTGATGAATGAAATCTTGGTCGCGAGAAATGCGTTCGCGGCGTATTTTGCCAGCTCGGCTGTCGCCACGTTCGAGATGACGAAGGGCGTTTCGTTGATGAACAGAGGACGGTAGAGATCCCGAATGATCGCCAACGCCTGCTCATCTCCTTCGTCGGTTCCGATCACCACCCGATCAGGTCGCATGAAGTCGCTGATCGCCGCTCCCTCGCGCAAGAACTCGGGGTTTGATGCGACACTGAAATTGGCGTTACTCCCCTTGGCGTCGAGTTCGTCCTGGATCCAATTCCGCACCTTCTTCGCGGTGCCGACGGGAACGGTGCTCTTGGTAACGATGACTTTGTAGCCGTCGATGCACTGACCGATTTCCCGCGCCACAGCCTCGATGAATCTCAGATCGGTACTGCCGTCTTCCGCGGCTGGAGTCCCTACTGCGATAAAAATTACGAGCGCGTTGCGGATCGCCTCCGGCGTATCAGAGGAAAAAGCCAGGCGGCCCTCGCGAACATTTCGGCCCACGAGTTCTTCGAGACCCGGCTCGTAGATGGGCATCTCTCCCCGGATCAGGGAAGCGATTTTCTCGGCATCCTTGTCGACGCACGTCACTTGCACGCCAAACTCGGAAAAGCACGCACCTGTCACGAGCCCCACATACCCGGTGCCGATTACTGCCACGTTCATCGTTTCAACTCCCATACTCACACGAACGCGCAAACGCCGCGGAGAACCCTAGTCTTGCTGTCCAGATTCGGTCGACGCGGTGGGGGGCGTCGCGGCCTGCCTCCATTCCGCGAACAATCCGAGATTGCGCAACAGTCGGATCGTCAAGATTAGCACGATGGCCAGTAGCACAAAGCCAAGGCGGAGGTCTTCGAGAATCGCAAAGTAAACCGAGATCGAACAAAAGCACGCAGTCAAGAGATACAAAAAGAACACGGCGCGGGCGTGTGAACCCTCGGTGCGCAGCAGGCGATGATGCATATGCATGTCGTCAGCCGAAAAGACTCCACTTCCGCTTCGAAGCCGACGCACGATCGAAAGTAGCGTATCCATCAAGGGGACCGCGAGTGCCATCAAGGGGACGACAAATGGCAGCACCGAAGCTTTCCTGAACCCGCCCATGTAGCCTTCGAGCGCCAGCAGCGAGATCGAGAAACCCAGATAGAGCGCGCCGGTGTCTCCCAAGAAGATCCGCGCCGGAGGGAAGTTGTACGGCAAGAAGCCGAGCGCACCGCCAATGATTACGGCGCCAAAAATCACTCCGGTCATTTGATCCGCCACAAAGCAGACATAGGTCATGGTCACGGCCATGATCATCGAGATTCCGGTGGCCAGGCCGTCGAGGCCGTCGATCAGATTGACCGCGTTCGTCACCGCCACGATCCAAAACAACGTCACCGAGTAAGACACCCACCACTGCAGCTCGAACGATTCTCCGGTCATCGGGAAACGGAACGATTCGATCGCAAAGCCGGCGTGAAACGCAATCGAGGCGGCAGCAAGCTGACCAGCCAGTTTCGCGACCGCACCCATACCGAACCGATCGTCGATCATTCCCACGCCGAGAACCAGTCCGCCGCCGAACAGGAAGCCGCGCAGACGATCCATGGGCAGGATGTCCGGCCCGTTCACCAACTCTACTGCGAGGAGTCCCGCGCAAACACCTGCTGCGACCGCGACACCGCCCATCAGTGGCATTCCGCCGCGATTGCTGATCTTGCGCTCGTTTGGACGATCGACGGCGCCACACATCCGCGCAAAACGCGCGACGAATGGCGTACAGATCGCCGTGACGACGATCGCCACAGCGAGCGGGAGTGCGATCATCGATGCCGACAAAACTTCCTCGCGAACAGTTCGAAACTAGTAGTAGCCGTAGCTCTCGCGACTAATGTCGGCGCCATTCAAGACCATGCCCAGAATTCTACGTCGATCCAAGATATCCAGTACAGCTCCGACCTCTTCGCGGGGGGTGACGTCAGCGCGCACGACAACCACCACTCCATCGCAGAGATCGGAGACGATCTTCGAATCCGGCAATCCCAGAGTCGCAGGAGTATCGAGAATGATCCGATCGTACGAACTTGCCATCTCTTCGAGCAGCGACTTCATGCGTACTGAAGCCAGCAGTTCCGACGGGTTGTCCGGCTGCGAACGGACCACGAGCGCATCGAGGTTGGTCCCCTCAGCGCGTACAATGGCTTGATCGAGCGTTGCTCGTCCCAACAGGACCTCGCCGATTCCCGCATCTGCAGACAAGCCAAGGGACCGATGAACGGTTGGCCTTCGCATATCGCAGTCGACGATCAGAACGCGCTGATTCAAACCGAGCGATTCTACCACCGCGAGATTGATCGCCGCTGTGCTCTTTCCTTCGCCCGGGTTGGCACTGGTCATGGCGACCGACCGAATGGGGCGC
Organism: Myxococcales bacterium; assembly: GCA_022563535.1. Taxonomy (NCBI): domain Bacteria; kingdom Pseudomonadati; phylum Myxococcota; class Myxococcia; order Myxococcales; species Myxococcales bacterium. The sequence continues at coordinate 45,038 of JADFNE010000018.1, read as the reverse complement.
TGCGCGGCGAGGGATTCAATACGACCTCGCAACATGCGGAACTGTTCGGAGACATAGGACTCTGGTCGCAGAATCGCGATCCGCCGCTTATTGACCTCATTCGCGTCCGGAACCGAGGGCACAGATTCCTTGCGGCGGCGGAGGCGTCGCAGCAGCCCGGTTTTCTCAGCGGGCGGTGCGGTCTGGGGGGTGGCATCCCAGCTGAGTGCATTCACAGGAGCGGCCCGTTCGCCAGCAACCTTGTGTCGCTTATCTCGTTCTGCTTTCTGTAGTGCTTCGTAGTTACCCATCGACCTCGTCCATCTAAAACCGCAATTCCTGTCTCAACCAAACAGGCCCAAAAATTTCTTTTTGCGGCCGCCGTCCAAGCTGGCGCTGCCATCGTTGCCCAGCCCAGCTTCGGGCGGCATTAGTGTAGCGACGACTTCGCGAATCACCTTCCCATCAATCGTCGGCAGTTCTCGTGCATAACCCTGCAACAACGCCGCATCACAGACATTGTTGATGATCCGCGGAATTCCGGCCGAGGCCTCGAATATTGCCTTGAGCCCGCCGCGGTTGAATACCGGTCTGCCCGTGTAGCCGGCCTTGGCGAACCGTTCACTGACGTACTCACCCACCTCTTTGGAGTTGAACGGTCGCAAATGATGACGCAGCGCGATGCGCTGGCGCAGCTGTCGCAGCTCGGGTCTCGAGAGCATTTCATTCAATTCGGGTTGACCGACCAACATGATTTGAATCAACTTTGAAGTCGGCGTTTCGAGATTGGAAAGCAAGCGGATCTCTTCCAGCATCTCCGCAGATAGAGTCTGCGCTTCATCTATGATCAGCAGAGTGGGCTCATTGTTCGCGAGGCGCTCGATCAAAAACTCGTTCAAACAAATCAGATACTCGGCCTTGGTCTTGCATTTCTTCTCGATTCCATATTCTTGAAATAGCATCTCAAAAAAATCGAGCGGCGATAGCTTTGGATTGAAAATGAATGCTGAAGCAGTGGACGAATCCAACTGCGCAAGCAGTGCGTGCAGCAACGTCGTCTTCCCGGTCCCGACCTCACCGGTCAGGAGGACAAATCCCTTGCCGGACTGCACCCCGTAGACGAGGGTCGCGAGGCCCTCACGGTGCGCTACTCCCAAATAAAGGAATGAAGGGTCGGGAGTCATCTCAAATGGACGCCGTACAAATCCGTAGTACTCGCAGTACATCGTTTACTCAGTTTCTCACTAATTCAATGACCGACTATGCAATCGGGTCGGTTACCTGATGGCGAAACGCTTCTGTTTCGTCCTCTATCTCCTGAACTTCATCACCAAAACCCGCTTCGATGAGCCCACTCAGCCAACTTGGTGCTCCGTTTACAAATATGTAGGTTCCAAACCCACCGAAAAGACTGAACGCGGTGACACCCGCCATGGCCAGCACGCGCATCGACTTGACACGACGCATGCGATTGAGATCTTCATCAAAAGTGATGCTCGGAATGACGGCCAACACCGGAATACCCACCGAAGACTGCAAGTCGCGCTCCTGGTGAAACGAGGGATCGGTGCCCTCGGCGACAAGGCCCACGACGACCCCGATCGTCAAACCGAGCAGCAGCCCCAGAATCAGGATCAGAGCGCGGTTGGGGGAAGAAATTTTGAGCGGCGGAATGGCCGACTCGAGAATTCGAAATCGCTCACCCAACTGTCGGCGTTCAAGATCGGCCTGAACCGCAGCCTCGAGCCGTAGGTTGGAGAAGCTGAGGAGACTCTGTGACAGCTGGAAGTGTTGCCTGTCGTAGGCTTCCATCTGTTCGGCCACGCGCGGCGTCGCAATGATGTTGGCGCGGAGCTCGTCGAGGTTGGCCTTGATGCGCTCGACTTCCTGCTCGAGTGCTTTCACGTGAAGAATAGCCCGCTGCCGCTCCGCATCTGCGTTCTGTTCCCCAAAACTCATCAGAACCTGCTCGCCGTCTTCACCGGCACCTGCACTTGCGGCGGAGTCGCTGAGTCCGCGTCGATGGGAGGCGATTTCCGCCTTCACTCTGATTATGTCTGGATGTCGCTCTGTAAAACCGCGTGCGATGAACTCCTCGAGCTGAAGCTCGAGCCCTTTGATTCTTCGGGCTGGCGACAGGATATCCCGACCCGTTCCATCACTTCCAAGAGCCTGGGCAGTGCGAAACTGGTGCTCCCAGAAACTCAGATCACTTCGCGCAACATCGAGTTGGCGCTGGGCATAACGCATCTCGCTGAGGTCACGCTCCATTTTTCGCTGGGTGTTGGGAAGATTTTCGGGCAGGCTGGATTCGTTCTCCTCTTTGATCTCGGTCAGTTTCGACTCGATCTCTCCGATCCGTGTCGAGAGCCGGACTTCTTCGGCCGAAATGAATTCGAGACTCGTCTGGGTCGTCTCGACCCGCGCAGAGATGTGCTGCTGAATGAAATCGTTTGCGAGGGTCTGGGCAACCTGTGCGGCAGTGACCGCTGAATCCGCGCTAAAGAAGACCTCAAAGGTGTTGATCTCGATTGGTTTGTTGGTGGGACGCAGTCCACGGGTCAATTCGGGAATTACCGGGCGTACAGAGATCTTTTCCCGCATTTCTTCCACTATTTCTTGCCGGGTCATGTGCTCGGACTCATCTCGGTAGAGCTGGAGTTCCTCGATAATCCGCGACAGACGAGTTCGGCTCAGAATTTCGGCGGTCATCAAATTGAGGCGTTCGTTCAGGTCGATGCCCGATGCCCCCGGCTCGATCAATTTGCCACTCACGGTCTGGGGCTCAACGAGCAAGACGGCGCTGGCCGTGTACTCGTTTGGGAGCGCCATTGCGATCCAATAGACAAAAAGGGTGATCCCGCCCGCAATCACGCTGGCCATGTATGCCCTGCGCTTCAGCGTGCCGACCAGATCGATTTGTATTCCAGTTTCGTTCGTCATTGTTTCGAAAAGTCCCGGCCCTTACCCTTAGAAGCGATACGCCCTTGCGTTGTAGTAGAAGCGAATTGTGGCCCGGATGCGATCGACCGAACCGCTATCCTCTGAAAGATTCTGATTCAGGTAGTCAACCGTAAGACTGCCCATCAACTCACGCATCAATTGGTACGATACCGACGCGGCGGCCTGCCACTGTATTACCTTGTTCGAAAACGTGAAGGACGAGCTCTCGAATTTGCGGATCGCTATTCGCTGGTTCCATCCTCCTTTGACAGCCAGTACCATCTTGCGACTCGCCTTCCAATCGGCCTTTACATCCACCATGTCGATAAGGTATGCGGTCGAAGTGTTTGCAAATTCGGAACTGCTTCTCTGATAGGAAATTGATGCCGAGCCTTTGTCGTATTCAGTAAAGACGTTCATGCGGGCAAAATATTCCGAATTGATTCTGCGATCGCCCTCACGCTCCGACACGACCCATGTCGGACCACCAGCTGCGCTCACACCCGTGAGTGGCGTAAAGCGATGATCCCAAGTCAGAAAGAAACCGTAGTAATCATTCGATGACTTTTCGGTGGTGTTCTTGTTATCAATGATCAGCCTCTGGTGTTGGGCCGCTACGCCGGCGCCAAATGTATCCTTTGCACCGCCGGCATAGTTTCCGCGAAAGCTACCCGAAAACTTCTGGCTGTCTGACAAGTCCTTGTCTTCGCGTGACACGATCGTGTAACCGCCGTTGGCGAATAGTGACATGCGCGGGGTAGCTCCGTATCGAACATTCGCGCGCAGCGCATTTCGCAAGGTCTGCTTGTCACCAGAGCCATCAAGATCGATTTGAATTCCCTCATTGGTGTCGCGATCGGCGTCTTCTTGGACGTGGAATGCGTCACTCAACCCCAAGGTCCAACGTTCGTTGGGCCGATACTCGCTGCGAAGGTTCAAGTCGTGACTCACGTCTACTACATCCCGCTTGCTGTCTCGCGTAAAGATCCTGACTCGAGGCAAATATTTCGCACTCAGTTCGTAGACGGTCGCTGACGAGTCAAAGGCAATCGTCGGTCCGAAATCGAAAGAGAATGCGTCCCTCTTTTTCCCAGAGGAGACGTTCCCGACATTGTTGTTGTATTGACTTCCCGTCGAAAGACCAATCTTAATCTCATTTTCCGCGGCGTTCGCCGAAACGGAAGTACACAAGAGCATCAAAAACAGCAGGATCCGTCGCATCGTTAGCCCCTAATTCTCAACTACGATCGTGTCGCCAGCTTGCAAAACAATATTCGAGTCGGGAGCCTTTCCCGCCAGGTACGCACCGTAATTGAACCTGTACTCCGTCAGGCCCGTCCGGGTTTTGCGCAAGATACGCACCCGGTTCTTGTCCGCCCAAATGGTAAAACCACCCATGGTCGCAATCGCTTCGAGCACCCTCATTTCCTTCCGAAGCTGGATTGCGCCATTCGACCGAACACCCTCTCCGAGCAGGTAGACCAATTGACTGTTCATCTCTCGCACGAGCACCGTGACATCGGGCGCAGCGATGAACTCCGAGAGCGCCTCGGTCAACACTTCCTTGAGTTCCTGCGGCGTCAGCCCTTCGGCCTGGACATCGTCGAGCAGCGGAACCGAAATCTTGCCATCGGGGCGGACCGCAACAGCGACGCTCAGCTCCGGATTCTTCCAAACCGCGAGTTGGAGAATGTCCGTCACGCCGATCACATAGGGCTTGCGCTCGCCTGCCACGAATTCCGGCGGCGGCGGCGGCGACTCGTGCACACAGGCCACGAGCAAACTCGACAACAGGAGAGCTGAAGCGACACTGCGCCACCCCGTACGCATTCCCCTCTGAAACCAGACGTATTGCACCGTCACCTATCGCCCCTCTCTCAGGCCGTTCTCTTTCATCTTGTAGAGAAGGGCCTTGTAACTGATTTGAAGGCGCTCGGCAGCTTCCTTGCGGTTCCAGCGGGTCTGCTGCAAAACCTTGTCGATCACCCGTTTCTCGGCAACCTGCGCCGCCTGCTTCGAAATTTTCTTGAGATCGACACTCCCCGAGAAATCCACACCAAGGGTCTCCAGGTCGAACCCCCCGTCGGCTTCTTTCGCCGAATCGATCCGCTTACCACGCATCGCGATTTCTTGAAGTACGGTCTGCTCGTTTCCCAAGACGACCATCCGCTTCACCATGTTCTCCAACTCGCGCACGTTTCCCGGCCAGTGGTACTCGGACATGATCGTCATGGTCGATTCCGTGAGCTCTGCCAGATCTTTGTTGTACTGGGCGTTGTACTTGGTGAGGAAGTGGTCCACGAGTAGAGGCACCGCATCGATGCGATCGCGCAACGGTGGAAGATGTACGGTCACGACGTTGAGTCTGTAGTAGAGATCTTCACGGAAGGATCCGTCGGCCACTGCTTCTTCGAGATTGCGGTTCGTCGCCGCCAGGATGCGGGTATCGACCCTGATGTCGGCTTCGCCGCCGAGCCGGGAGAACTCACCGTCTTGGAGCACCTGGAGGAGTTTTGCCTGCAGTCCCGGATGCATTTCGCTGATCTCGTCGAGAAAAATGGTGCCGTGATTCGCGTACTCGAACTTGCCCAGCTTTCTCCGCAGCGCCCCGGTGAAGGCCCCCTTTTCAAAACCGAACAGCTCGCTCTCGAGCAGTTCAGAGGGCAGCGCCGCACAATTCACCTTTACGAATGGATAGCTGCGTCGGCTGGAGAGAGTGTAGAGCCCCCGTGCCACCAACTCCTTACCGGTGCCGCTTTCACCCCGAATCAGAACCGTGATGTCGGTGTCCGCGACCTGCTCGATCATCTTGCGGAGTTCGAGCATTTTCGGATTGTCTCCGAACAGACCCAGAACATCTGATTCTTCGCTGCGCACACGGCCTCGGAGTTGCTCGACCTCCTCTCTCAGCGCGTTCTTTTCGAGAGCCTTTTGAAAGGCGAGTTCCAGCTCTTCGACCTCGAACGGCTTGCGCAAAAAGTCTGAAGCGCCGAGCTTCATGGCTTCGACAATGGTCCGTGCCTGGCCGTGCCCCGAGAGCATGATGACCGGAACCTCGGGCAGTCGCAGCTTGAGCTGGCGGAGCGTTTCGAGACCGTCCATGCCGGGGAGCACAGCGTCGAGGGTAATGATGTCTGGGCGCGACGTATCCAAACTGGCCAGAGCCTCTTCGCCATCGCCGACAGTGGTGACTCCATAGCCCTGACGGATTGCAAGCGTCTCCAGGTAATCGCGGATCCCCGGATCGTCGTCGATCACCAAAACTCTAAACCGCTCGGCCATTCAACTCGCTTTCGTCGTCACGGGCTTCCGAGAACCTTGCGTCGGTTACCACGTAGATAAAACTTTCGATATCGCCTAAATGCGAACTTCGTGCCAGATTTTGCGATCTGAATCAAACCCCGTTCCATCTAGCTCTGCGTAGGAAAAGTGGGTGAAATATTTCTCGTAGTGTGGAATATTTTTCCTCAAATAGGAAGATAAATCGTCATTAGGAACGTAGTTTCCCTTCTTCGGCACTCCAAGGGCAATGCTGTTCCCATTTTCGCAGCTGATTTCCACTGTTTTCTGTTCTTGACGGACCTCGACGCAAGCCGGTACCCGCGCAGATTCATGACTAGAAAACCCCAGTCATATCGGTCGCTCAGCGCATAATCTGCGTGTTTTTGTCGAATCAGCGCGATTTGGGCTGCAAGAACTGAAATGTGGGTGGCCGCTGGGGCTGCACAGGGCTGGGATCCCCTCGGTTACCCTGCCGGCACGGCAGCCCGGAACAGGCAACAATCACCGCGAATGCGGTAGCCGCCGCTGTCAGCGGGCACGAAGCAGGAGCGACCGGCTGAGAGTTCCAACCCAGCCGAACCGTCCATCCCCTCGATGCGCCCGCGACCCGCTGTGCACAGCAGAATCTCGACCGCGAGCGTAGCTTCTCTCAAATGCTCCCCGGAAACGTCGATTCGCGAGAGTTCGAATTCGGCCACCGGCGTTTCGAAGGTCCACACCCCGGGAGCAACTTCGCTCGGATCGAGAATCTGGACCGGGCCGCTGGAAAAGGTCAATACGTCGAGAAGCTCCGGCACGTCGACGTGCTTTTGCGTCAGCCCTCCCCGCAAGACGTTGTCCGAATTCGCCATGATTTCGATTCCGCAGCCCGCCAGATAGCTGTGCAACTCCCCGGCCGGCAAGTAGACCGCCTGACCTACCTCGAGGCGAATGACGTTGAGCATCAATGGCGCAAGGACTCCGATGTCGCCGGGGTACTGTTTTGCGAGTTCGACGACCCAACGCCGAGCGGGATGATCCGGTAGCACCTCACAGCGACCTGTCGCAGCGCGCGCGATGCGCGACTGCAGCTCGCGGTCGCTGCTCATGAGCAGGGCAAAGAAATCGCGTATCGCCGCTGCTCCTCCGGGCTGCAACGCTTCGAGAGAAGACGCGAGTTCCCGCAGTTCGAGAGCCGAAATCAATTCGTGGATCTCGTCGATGCTGCGGAAACCCAGCATCGCATCGAAGGTCGTGAGAGCACACAGCAACTCCGGTTTGGGGCGCGGGTCGCGATAGCTGCGCGCGGGATCGTCGATGCTGAGCCCAGTTTGGTTCTCCCGCGCAAATCCGTCGCGCGCCTGGTCCGGATCGGGGTGGGCCTGGAGCGAAAGGGGTCGGCCGGCTGCGAGGACTTTGAAGAGAAACGGCAGCTCGCCAGCAAACTTTCGATCCGTCGATTCACCCAGGCGAGTCGCCGGATCTGCGGCAATCCAATCGCGAAGCGAAATCCAATCGTCTTGGGGCTGCACAAGCGAAGGAGCTCCAGGATGGGCCCCCATCCACAGCTCCGCCTGGGGTCCGCCACTGGGATTTTCAATTCCGAGCAGATCGGAAAGCAGCGAGGGCGAGCCCCACGGATAGTCTCGAACGCAGTTGCGAAGCTCGAGAATCTTCGTCAATGCGGCGACCTCACGCCTACGTTTGCAAAGTTAGAGAGTGCGGCTCGTGCGTTCGCAAACCCTGTGTCTGCAAATCCAGCAGCTGCAGCCTCGAGGGGCTAGTCCGCCTCGAGCCCGCATTCACGGATTTTCTGTAGGAGCGTTTTGTAGCTCACGTTCAGCAGCTTGGCCGCCTGCTTGCGGTTCCAGCTGGTGCGCAACAGAATGCGCTCGATGGTTTCGCGTTCGACCTGTTGGGCCATCTTGCGCCCGACCTCTCGCAGCGGGATATCACCGGCGGTTTCTTCGATTTCCTCGAGCAACGTCTGGAGCGCCGAGCGACCGGCCATCTCGCCGATTTTCTGCCGCTCGAGATCGGCGAGAATCGAGTCTTCGCTCTCGAGCACCACAATGCGTTTGATCATGTTCTCGAGTTCGCGGATATTTCCTGGGAAATCATAGAGTTCGAACGCGCGCATCACTGCGGGGGACAGAACATGCTGCGGGCGTCGATAGCGAGCGCTGTAGCGAGCCATGAAATTCTCGCACAGGCCCTCAATTTCTTCGCGTCGCTCACGCAGGGGCGGGATCACAATATTGACCACGTTCAAGCGAAAATAGAGGTCTTCGCGAAAATCGCCGCTGCTCACCAATTCGAGCAGTGGTTGATGGGTCGCACACACCACTCGCACATCGACCTTGATGTCTTTGTTCCCACCAAGCCGGGTGAACTCTCGATCCTGTAGCACCTGAAGCATCTTGGCCTGCAGTCCAGGGCTCATCTCGGCAATCTCGTCGAGAAAGATCGTGCCGTGGTTGGCAATCTCGAATCGCCCGGGCTTCCTGGCGAATGCCCCGGTAAACGCTCCCTTCTCATAGCCGAACAACTCGCTTTCGAGCAGTTCTTCGGGCAGCGCCGCGCAGTTGACCTTGACAAATTTCTTGTCTCGCCTGCTCGACTGCTGGTGAACCGCGCGCGCCACGATTTCCTTGCCGCAACCGCTTTCTCCCTGGATCAAAACGGTTACGTCGGTGTCCGCGATCTGCTCCAGCACTTCGTGGATTTTGCTCATCGCGTCGCTCGACCAGGCGACGCTATCGGGATCAGCCAAGCTATTGATTTCAGTGTTCGAGCAGACACCCCCGCTGCGGTCCGCATGATCAAAAATCGCTGCCAGCGCGAAGTCGAGATCTTCCTCTTCGAAGGGCTTGTTCAGATAGTCGACCGCTCCCAACTGCATGGATTCTACGATCGACGAAGCGCGTCCGATCACGGAGAGCATCACAACGGGCAGGTCGAGGTTGAACTCGCGAATTCGACGCAGGGTTTCAATGCCGTCGATGCCGGGCATCATGATGTCTAGCAGCACCGCGTCGGGAGCCGCACCGCCTTCGAGCAGTGCCAGTGCGTTGCGGCCGTCTTCGGCCGTATCCACGTCGTAACCCTTTGCCTCGAGCAAATGAGCGAGATAGGTCCGAATTCCCTCGGCATCGTCCACAATGAGGATGCGGCGCCGGGGTGCCCCCTTGGCGCGGTTGCCATTCGATTCCTGGCTCTTTCGATTTCGGCTGGTTGCCATCTTCGCCTAGCACTCCACCTGAGAGTCACGAACGACTGCGGGGATCAAGAACGCGAAACGACTCCCCCTGCCGGGGGCGTCTTCGACCCGGATCTCACCGTCGTGGGCATTCAAAATGCGACGGCAGATTGCGAGGCCGAGCCCCACTCCCCCCGACCGCCGATCGCCTGCGCTGCGGACGTAGGGCTCGAAGATCCGCTCGGAATCGGCAGCCGAGATACCCGGACCGTCATCGGTCATTGCTACTTCGATCATGGGCTGGTGATCTCTCGAAACCTCGCGAACGCTCACGTTGATCTCACTGCCAAATTTTGTGTACTTCACGGCATTGCCCAGCAGGTTGGTCAACACCTGCCCGATCCGAACCGGATCGAACCGCCCGAGCTGTAGCTCGCTTTTCGCTTCGATTTCGACTGTGAGTTTTTTCTCTTCGAGAAGCGGCAGGAAAAACTCGATGACCGCGCGAACCGCCGGGACCATCGGTAGATCCGCCAGACTCAAAGCGATTGCGTGGGTAGGATCGTAGGATGCGTCCAAAAGGTCAAGTACGAACCCGTTGAGCCGCTGACAGCTGTCCCGACTCTCCTCGAGATAGTGACGTTGTTCTTCAGACAATTTTCCTGCGCGCTCGGAGAGCAACATCTTGCTGTAACCCGAAATTACAGTGAGTGGAGTTCGAAGTTCGTGACTCAGCAGCGCAATCAACTCGCTGCGGTCCCGGCTGAATTCTCGGCGAACGCTCTCGAGCTGGGTGTCGGCTGATTGGACCCGTCCCGTATTGTAACCGGCTTCAGGATCCGGGGTTGTATCGGTTAGCAACCAGAGTTCTTCTGCAGGAATGTCGTCCCTGGCCGGCACGTCGATCTGATCGACTCTCACGATTCGCTCACCTGCTCCGTGCCGATACGCGAATCGGTACACCTTCGATCCCGATGTCACGGGGAGTTCGACCTGAACGCCAAGCTCAGCCAACAGCTTGGCCAGGGGACGACCTCGGAGATCGAGTGCGGGATCACTCCCCAATAAATCCGCCAGCCCATCGCTTGCCCAAACAATTTCGCCACCCCGGCACAACGCGACAACGGGATTGCGGGCATCCGCCGCGAGCGGCGTACCCCCCGCGGGCCCGTCGCAGTGCTGTAGTGCCGAACTTTCCATGGATCCTCCTGGCGAATCCTCCTCGCACGCCGTGTTATGTTTCGACCTTCAAGCTGCGAGAAGAATGCCTGTGGTCTCATCGCCTCAGCGCCATGTCTTCTTTAATGGGTTTCGCGCGCATTCCGGCTGGAGAAGCGTCTTTCAATGTCCCCTAAAGCGTCCTCAAAAGCGGCCACCGCCAAGCGTCGGATGGAGCAACTTGCGGATGAACTAGACCGGCATAGTCGCCGCTACTACATCGAAGATCGGCCGGAAATCGCCGATGCCGAATACGACGAGCTGTTTCGCGAATTGCAGTTTCTCGAGGAGGAGCACCCCGAGTGGGCCCGGGCCAATTCACCGACCCAGCGCATCGGATCACCGCCTGCAGAAGGCTTCAAATCCCTTCCCCATCTTTCGCCAATGCTCTCGCTGGACAATGCGATGGACGAAGCCGAGCTGCGCGCCTTCGTGGATCGCGTCGCGCGCCTGCTCGATCGCAGCGACGAAGCTAGCAACGAACCCATGATCGGAGAGCCAAAACTCGATGGCGCCGGAGTCGAGCTGATCTATCGCAACGGAAGATTCGATGCTGGTTTGACGCGCGGCGACGGCACGGTCGGCGAGGACATCAGCGCGAACCTTCGTCAAATTCTTTCTGTACCCATGCAACTCGACGATTCGGCGGGCAAATTGCCGGAGCTGGTTTCGGTTCGCGGAGAAGTCGTACTTCCGATTGCGGCGTTCAAGCGGCTCAATGCAAAACGCATGAAGCTCGAACTCGAACCCTTCGCCAACCCTCGCAATGCCGCCGCCGGGGGACTCCGTCAACTTCACGATATCGACGTCGAACGCCTGCGTTCCCTCGAGTTTCGCGCTTACGCCCTCGAGGAAGGCCGTCCAAAGGAGCTCGAAACTCAGCTTTTGATTCTCGCGCAACTCGAGTCCTGGGGGTTCCTCGTCTCACCGGAATGCACGCTGTGTAAGGACTTCCAGAGCGCGGTGGCGTTTCATCAGAAGCAACTTGCCGCGCGCGACTCGCTTCCGATCGAAATTGACGGCACGGTCTTCAAGATCAACAACCTCGCACTGCAAGTCGAACTGGGCAGCCTGTCCCGCACCCCGCGTTGGGCCATCGCCTTCAAGTTCCCGCCCGAGCAGGCCACCACCCGGTTGGTCGACATCGAAGCCCAGGTCGGGCGCACCGGCGCATTGACACCCGTTGCAAAGCTTGAACCCGTTCAGGTTGGCGGCGTCGTCGTTTCGAACACCTCGCTCCACAACCAGGACGAGATCGACCGCAAGGATCTGCGAATCGGAGACCGCGTGGTCGTACAGCGCGCGGGCGACGTGATCCCACAGATCGTCCGGGTCATTTTGGCGGATCGACCCACTGGAAAAAGCGTTCCCGAGCGATATCGCCTGCCGACGAACTGCCCCGTGTGCGGCAACGCTACGCTCCGCCTCGAAGGCGAGAGCGTCACCCGTTGCCCCAACATCGATTGTCCTGCCCAGCTGAAGAACAATGTCTGGCATCTCGCGAGCCGTGGCGCCCTCGACATCGACGGTCTCGGCCAGAAAATCATCGACCAGTTGGTAGACCTCGAGCACGTCACCCGGCTCTCGGATTTGTTCGCCCTCGAGCGACAGAGTCTGGTCGAGCTCGAGCGCATGGGGGGAAAGTCGGCCGACAATCTGATGAACAGTCTCGCCAAAGCAAGGGAGACGACGTTCGCCCGCTTTCTCATCGCCCTCGGCATCCGACACGTTGGCGCCACCATCGCCGAAATCCTGGCCGACGCCTTCGTCGACCTGGGCGGTCTGATGGAAGCAACCGCCAGCGACATCGCTGGCATCGAGGGGCTTGGACCCACGATCGCCGAGAGCGTCGCCAGTTTCTTTTCAGATCCGCACAACCGCGCTGAAGTCGAGCGGATGGTCGAACTCGGCGTTCGCTGGAAGACCCCCTCACAGGTTCAGGGCGAGCGGAGCGCGCAACCGCTGGTGGGCAAGACGTTCGTTCTGACGGGCAGCTTGAGTGCTCCACGAGATCACTTCAAGGAGCGCATCGTCCTCGCCGGGGGCAAAGTGACGGGCTCGGTGTCGTCCAAGACCGACTTCGTGGTGGCGGGGGAGAACCCGGGCAGCAAAGTCACCAAGGCTCAGAAACTCGGCGTAGAGATTCTCGATGAGGCTGCTTTGACGAAGCTTCTCGGCGAGAGTTGAGCGTCAGTTTCCAGCCGACACGACTCCACCGATGGCGGCTTGCACCGCCGACCGCTCACCGCGCACTCATGCTACAGCGTCCGGCGCCGCCGGACGCCATGCAAGCTAGAAGAGCGTGTAAATGAACGGAGCTGCTCCAGATCCGCCGATCAACACCAGGAGCCCGAGGCCCAGGATCGAAACGATGATCGGTGCGAGCCACCATTTCTTGTTGTCCTTCAAAAAATCGACGAACTCGGTCACGAGACCCGTTCGCTCCTGGGTGGACTGAGCTGCAAAGTCATTGCTTTTGTCTGCGTCTTGATCGGCCATTACGTCTCCACACCCGCAAATGCGGTCTTGATAGGTTCAATTCCCAGTGAATCGGTGTCTAAATTCACCTACACGGCGGTCTGTTGCGTCGCACCTAGAACTGCCGAAAATAACTTTCCTTCTCCCGCGCGGGTCGACAGTCCGTCCAGTAGGACTCGGCTTCGCGGTCAATCTTTCGTTCGAGTGGATCCCGCCCGATGATGCGCATCACAATTCCCATTGGCGTGATCATGCCAAAGAACAATGTCCCCATGATCACGTACGAAAGCACCAGTCCGATCGGATACGAGGCAATCGTGAGTCCCAGGTAGACCGGGAGATTGGCCTTGGGATAGATCAGCGCGAAGATGCCCGAATAGGCCGCTAGAGCGATAAACGTATTGACCACGTAAGGCTTCGCTTCTCCGAGGCCCATCGCGAAGATAAACATCTCGTACTGGGCGATGGCCGCAATGAACCCGAACCCCGCGATCGCGAAGAAGCCAAATTCACGCAGGGTCTTCGCGTCGGGTCGGAGATTGATTTCGATCATTTGGGCCATCGATCAGTCCAGTGCAAATTCGGTGAGGTACGCCTCGAGATCAATTTCCCGGGCGTTGGGTTGGTCTTCTTTCAGCAAGACGTAGTTTTCGAGGACCAGAGCATCCATGTTGGTGTGCATGAAACAACGGTAGGCATCTTCTGAGGTTCGCACGATGGGCTCGCCGCGCACGTTGAAGCTGGTGTTGATCAACACCGGGCTCCCAGTCCGCTCCTTGAACTTACTGATGATTCCGTAGAATCGGGGGCTGCGACGCTTGTCGATGGTCTGCACTCGGGCCGAATTATCGACGTGGGTGATGGCCGGAACCACGCTGCGAAGTTGCTTGAGCTTGTCCAGTCCCTTCTCACCGTGGTCTTCGGTATCGAGCAACTTGTCGCCCTTCACTGGGGCCACGAGCAACATGTATGGGCTGTCTTCCATCGGACGCATTTCAAAAAATTCGTCGACATGCTCCTGCATCACAGCGGGTGCGAACGGCCGAAACGACTCGCGAAACTTGATCTTGACGTTCATGATCTCTTGCATCTTTGTCGAGCGCGCGTCGCCGAGGATCGATCTCGCACCCAGGGCCCGGGGACCGAACTCCATCCGACCGCCCACGTGACCCACGACCTTTTCGTCGGCGATCAACTCCGCCACGCGGTCGCAGAGTTTTTCTTCTTCGGGCAGATATTGATAGACCGCCCCCACCGAATTCAAATATTGCTCGATCGATTCCTGGGATTCCTGTTCCCCGAGCAGTGATCCTCTCTGGCTGTCGAAGCCCTTGTTATCCCGCGGGTTTTCGAGAAGCTGATACCAGACGAAGAGCGCCGCACCGAGAGCGCCACCGGCATCGCCGGCAGCGGGCTGGATCCAGAGGTTTTCGAAGGGGCCTTCGCGCAGAAGGCGACCATTGGCAACGCAGTTGAGCGCGACGCCACCGGCCAGGGTGAGGTTCTTCGAACCCGTCAACTCGTGAGCCGTTCGGGCGGTGCGCAGCACCACTTCTTCGGTCACGACTTGAATCGACGCCGCGATGTCCATTTCGCGCTGGGTAATTTCGCTTTCGGACTTACGCGGCGGGCCACCAAACAATTCGTTCATCTTCGGTGACGTCATGACGTCGTCGTAGCAGTACGCAAAATACGACATGTCCATCTTGAAGGAGCCATCGGCCTTCAGGTCGATCAGGTTGTCGAGGATCAAGTCGCGGTAGATCGGCTCGCCATAGGGTGCCAGGCCCATCAGCTTGTACTCGCCACTGTTGACCTTGAAACCCGTGAAGTAGGTGATGGCCGAATAGAGCAGGCCGATCGAATGGGGAAAGCGCATCTCCTTCAACATCGTGATCTCGTTGCCCACACCGTGGGAGATGCTGCCGGTGGCCCATTCGCCGACGCCGTCCATCGTGAGGATCGCCGCGTCATCAAACGGCGATGGGAAAAACGCGCTCGCCGCATGGGACTGGTGGTGTTCGGTGAATACGAAGCGTCCCTTGTACTTCCCTTCCAAACCCGCATCGAGTTCGCGGGGCGTATGGAGTTTTTCCTTGAGCCACAGAGGAAGACCCATCATGAAGAGTTTGAATCCACGCGGCGCATAGGCGATGTAGGTCTCGAGAATACGATCGAACTTCAGCAGCGGTTTGTCGTAGAAGGTGACCAGATCGAGATCTTCGTGCGAGATACCAGCTTCGGCCAGGCAGTAGTCGATCGCGTGTTTTGGGAATCGATAGTCGTGCTTCTTCCGGGTAAACCGTTCTTCCTGGGCTGCGGCCACGATCACACCGTCCTGCACGAGGCAGGCGGCGCTGTCATGGTAATAGGCAGAAATTCCCAGGATGTTCATTGGGTGCTCCGACATGGGTTGATCGCATCGCGATCACGGCGTCAGGGGGTGAGTGGCCAGCGACCCTCGTAAGGAGTCACAGTATTCGAGTCTGCGCGGCGGGGATTACACTACCTCACATCGGTGTCGGGCTCTTCTGGTATAAGGAAATTCCACTCGACCGGCAGCTCACATGCAGAACTTGAACAGCACGATGCAATCCGCTCGCCATCTTCAACCGCAGTTATCGACGGTGGTCCCCTTCATCACTGACAGAAAAGCGCCATGTCCCCGCTTTGAACCCGTCGGCTTTTCCCACCAGACACGCGCGCTCGACGTGCTCGCCGAAGCGCGGGAAATAGGAACTGCGCTCGATCGCCCAATTGACCCCGCTCGGCAGTTCGATCGTCAGTCTCCTGCGATCTCGAAGTCTGAGCGAGAGTTCGGACCGATCGCCCACACCCGTCCCATCGCGATCACGATCCGCGCTGATGGCGCCCAGTTCCGGTTCCAAGCCCGGTGCCAGAGGGAGCACGAACGTCAGAGGCACCAACTCTCCTTCGATTCGATCTTCAATCATGAGTTGGCCGTCCGCCAACTGAAATGATCGATGGTGTCGTGTCCTGGGTCGCGACCAACTCGTGCAGTGAGCATCGAGACGGCTCTCCGTCGCGAGTTTGATTCCGACCGCAGAGCGGCCCCCAATCCGGTGCGGTGCCCAGATCTCAGACTGCTCAGTGTCGTCGATTTGCAGCGTGGCATGTGAAACAGTCCGGCGACTGATCTCTCGCAGTATTCCCGGTATGTACTCGCTGACTCCCGTGTCCGTGACCACGCGTTCGGTTCCCACCGAAAGTTCGAACGAGAGCGCATCGCAGTGGGCGTGTCCCGGCTGGTAGGCGGGCGAAGGAGGCGATGCCGTTGCGATCAATACGAGATCTCGGCTCTCCATCCGGTACACCCCCGCATCCACGAGTGCGCCAGCCGGTGTGGGACACTTCGCTTCGATGCCGAGTGAACCCGCATAGGCTTCGAGCAGCTCGGGCGGGTGGGCGATGCCAAATGCCGCGTCGCCCAGCAGCGCGATCTCGGCATCGGGATGCGTCCAGACGCGATGCGCCCCGAGCATGCGTCGTGCCGCGTCCTCGAGACTGGCGATCAGCGCGGCGGGCGCACGCACGCCCGTGGCGCGGGCGAGGTTGAGCAGATCCAGGACGTTTTCGAGCAACAGGGCGTGGTACATCGGACTGCCCTCGATGTGAGAGCCATCCGCCTGTATCTGGATCGCGATTTCGCGTCGCAGATCGGATTCGAGGGCCAACCAGGCGTCGGCGCGCTCACCTTCGAAAAGCAGGCCAGCGAACACGACGCCCAGCAGATTCGAGAACAGATGATTCGCTTGCAACCTGATCTCGAGCCCGCGTGAAAGGGTCTCGATCTGCTGCGCCATCGATGCGCTCATTCGCGTCGCCTGATCTTCACGCAACGCAAGCGCGCCCGGAGTGAGCAACAGCTTGCCCCAGGAAAGGGTGCGCAGAGAAATGGGATGCGGCGCCCAGCCCGTGCCATCGACGCAGTGCTCGATCCAATCATCGATCAACTGCCAACGCGCAGGCCCGGTATGGGACGGCGCACGCAGGTAGTCGAACTGATGAAGGTGAAACGACCAGAGCGCGCCCTGACCTTCGTAGTTCCAGTCGATCTTGTCGCGGAAGTGATGAGCGCGATGAATCAGCTCGAAACCGCACGCCCCGTCGAATCGCGCATGGGCGGGGGCCGGCAGAAACGGAACACTCGCCGCCGCCACGCTACGCGTCGGCGCCGCGATCGGACGTTTTTCCGGCTTCTTGCCACCGGTGAGGACATGGAGAACCTCAGCCGCGAGCTGATGCGGACGCACGTGGCGCACGGTCCGCAGAATTTGGCCGAACTGCGCAAGCCTCACGGGCTCTCCTCGTCCTTGAGCGCCAACAACTTTGCGTAGAGTTGCTTGCGAGGAATCGCGGTTTCCCCAGCGACGAGTGCCGCAATCTCGCGTGGACGTCGCCCACTCGCGAGCAGACCGCGCAGCTTTTCGGTCAGTTCCTCATCGCCCAACATGACCTGGCCCGCGACTTTTTCATCCAGATCGCTGCCGCCTTCGACGACGATCGTGATTTCGCCCCGGGCACCGTCAGCAAAGTGCGCGGCAAGTTCACCCAGTGAACCGCGGACAATCTCTTCGTGAAGCTTCGTGAGTTCCCGGGCCACGCAGCCCCGTCGTCGCTCAAAACATTGCGCGAGCGCGAGCAACGTGTCGTGAACCCGGCGCGGCGACTCGAAGATCACCAGCGTCTCGGGTCGCGCGAGATACGAATTCAACAGGCCGGCGCGCGCACCCTTCGTACGGGGCAGAAAACCGAGAAAAGTGAACGGTGCAGCGCCCAGTCCCGCGACCGTCAATGCGCTGAGGACCGCGGAGGGACCGGGGATCGATTCGATCTCGTGCCCATCCTCGATCGCTGCAGCCACCAGGCGACCGCCGGGGTCCGAAACCAGTGGCGTACCCGCATCGGAAACCAGGGCGATCGCCCTGCCCTCGCGCAGCAGTTCGAGCACACCTTCGATACGTGACGCTTCGTTGTGTTCATGCAGGGAAATCGGCTTTGCATCGATCTGGTAGCGATCGAGCAGAATCCTGGTGCGGCGCGTGTCCTCGGCAAAGATCCGATCCGCTTCGGCGAGGCTGCGCAGCGCGCGTGGCGAGATGTCCTCGAGGTTGCCGATCGGCGTCGCTACCACGCACAAGGTTCCCATCCGCTATACTCCGCATCCCCGGTCCCGGGGAAACGACTCCATTGAGCAAACTGAGCGACAAATCAAGGCAATCGCCCGGAAACCCAATCTCCGTCCCCCGCAACTCTGGGCAGGTCAATTCTAACGAGCCCAACCCGCGGCAAACTGATGTTCCAGGCAGCGATCCGCGCCGCAGTCTGGGTGCCGAAGGCGAAGCGCGCGCCGCTTCCTTCTTGATGCGGCGAGGGTATCGCATCGAAGCGCGAAACGTCCGCTACGACGGGGTCGAGATTGACTTGATCGCGCGGCGGGGGGCACTCGTGGTCTTCGTCGAAGTCAAGACCCGCCGAACCACTCGCTTCGGCCCGCCCGAACTGGCGGTCGATCGGCGAAAGCAAGCGCGCATGATTCGGGCCGCGCTGGCGTGGTTGCATCAGCACCCGGGGCGGGCGCGAAACATCCGTTTCGACGTCATCGCCTGTTCGGTGCTCGGAAATGGCGACGGCAATCGTGGACGCGATCGCGCGCGAGACCCGTGGAAACTCGAACATTTCGTCGCCGCGTTCGACGCGGGAGACTGAGGGCTCGAGGGTCTGCCAAGTCAGGTCCGAAAACGTCAGGTCCGATCCCGGGCTCGGCATTGCGCACGAACCCGGGTGATCAGCCCTCGGACGCTTGCTTCGCGGCCTTGGCTGCGACGCGAGCGGCCTTGGCCTTCTTGCCGCGCTTCTTCTTGCTCTTGGCGCCGGAAGCATCGTCTCCCGCCGCGATGCGATCTTGTTCTTCGGGAGAAATGAGATGCGAGACGTCTCGCACCTTCGCGTGCAGCCGCGCCTTCTTGCCGGTGAGTTGGCGCATGTAATACAAACGCGAACGGCGCACGAACCCGCGACTCAGGATCTCGAGCTTGGCCACCAACGGAGACTGAACCGGAAAGATGCGTTCGACACCAACACCGTTTGAAATCTTCCGCACAGTGAAGGTTTCGCCGGCGCTGCCGCCCCGCCTGCGCAGACACAACCCCTCGAATACCTGGACGCGCTCTTTGTCGCCCTCTTTTACTTTGAAGTGAACGCGCACCTGATCACCCACTCGGAATGGGGGCAGATCTCTGCGCAGCGAGTCCTTTTCGATGAAATCGAGGCGATTCATTGTGTATCCCTTTCTCGGTTTCTCGGTCTCTCGCTCTCACGGTCCGAGTTGTTCTGATCTTGAATGTTGCCTTGAAGAAGATCCGGACGTTGCCGCCTCGTCACTTCGATTGCCTTTTCTTTGCGCCAGCGATCGATCACCGCATGATTTCCCGACAACAATTCTTCGGGGACTACGCGACCGCGAAATTCCGGCGGCCGAGTGTACTGCGGACCTTCCAAAATATCCTGTGCAAATGACTCCCGATGAATGGATTCTGCATTTCCCAGCAATCCGGGCAGCAGGCGGATCATGCCCTCGATCAGCACCATCGCCGGAATTTCCCCTCCGCACAGGACGTAATCCCCGATCGACACCTCTTCGTCGACCGCCAGATCGATCACCCGCTGGTCGATTCCCTCGTATCTGCCGCAAACCAGCACCCAATGGGGCTGCTGGGCGGCTTGCGCGAGCCACGCCTGGGTGACAGGACGCCCCTGAGGCGACAACAGCGCCACCCTGGCCCGGCGCCCCTCGCCTTTTTTGCCCGCCAGCGCCTCGATCCCCGCGACCAGGGGCTCCGGCTTCATCAGCATTCCGGGGCCGCCCCCGTAGGGACTATCGTCGACCGTGCGGTGCTTGTCGGCCGTCCAATCCCTCAGATCGTGCGCGTCTATTCTCGCAAGCCCCCGCTCTCGAGCCATGCCGACAAAGGATTCCGAGAGAAAGTTGTCGAATAGATTCGGGAAGATGCTGAGAATATCGATCTCGAGTTGGGCCCCTGACTGCATCTCAAGCTTCCGTTTCGGGGCCGTCTCCCAGATCGATCAAACCCGGGAGCGCCGCCACGACGATTCGCCGCCCCGGCAGATCGATCAACTGGGTCAATTCTCGGGCCGTCGGGATCAGGTTCTGTCGTCCGGACTCGTCTCTCACCACCAACAGGTCGTGAGCCCCGGTTTCCCAGATCTCGCGAACGGTGCCCACGGACTGCCCGTCTTCGGTTTCAACCTTGCAGCCAACCAGTTGGTGCCAGTAGAACTCGTCATCGTCCAGCGGTTCGAGGGCGGATTCGCTGCCCAGTACCAGGAGCCCGCGCAGCGCCTGCGCCGCATCTCGATCGGAAATGCCCTTCAGGCCGAGACGCGCTTCGTTTGCCCGTCCCGTACCCACAAACTGAACCTCGTGCAGCTTGGCGTTCACGTCGCCGCGCCGCTCGCCGAGCCAGACCTGGGTACAGCTCTTGAGATGTTCGTAACTCTCGCCAAAGAAGCGAACGCGAACCTGACCCTTGAGACCGTGTTCACCGACGATGCGGCCCAATTCGACCGTCAAAGGCTCGGACGGCTGCTCGTCAGCAAGGTTGTTGTTGGCAAGGTTATTGTTGGCAAGGTTTCTGGATGAGACGTTCATTGGCGGGTCGCTCGACGGGTTCGTCATATTTGTCATCGCTGTCGACGGCGTGGATGCTGTCGACGAAGAAGAGGTTTCGCGACGATCAGAAGGCATCTGGCTCCGCCCCGGGGTACTGGCCCAGCGTCGACGGGAGTCGACTGGATTAGTCGACGATCTCCAGGCGACAGTCGGTCCCCGTGTTAGACGAGCCCAGGATAGCGCGCATCGATTTGGCGATACGGCCCTGGCGACCGATCACGCGACCGCGATCCGAAGCGTTCGTCTCGAGTTCGAGCAGACTCCCGCCGTCGCAAATCACGACCTTGACGTCGTCGGGTTCGTTCACGATGCCCTTGGCGATGAATTCAACCAGCGCTGCTGCAGCCTTGCCACCGTCTTCCACGATCAGGCACCTCCGGCGGCAGGACTCGCGCCCTCGCGGCGCGCACGCGCCACCAGAGACTTCACCGTCGAGCTCATCTGAGCGCCCTTCTTGAGCCACGCATCTACGGCGTCGGTTTTCACCTTGACCTCGCCGTCCTTGGTATTGGGATCGTAGGTCCCGAGAAACTCCAGGGGACGCCCGCTTCGCTTTTTGCGCTCGTCGATCGCGATGATCCGGTAAAAGGGTCGCTTGTTGCTGCCGAGTCGTACCAGACGGAGTTTCACCATCGTCCGCAGTTCCTTTTTCAGTTCCTATTGATGCAGCGGATCGTCAATGCATTCGATCGTGCATGTGTAAAAATTCGCTGAGCTGAAATCTGCCCTGAGATCTCAGCCTTCCGGAGTGCGAAACTGCCCCGAGAACCGCCAGAACTCGGACGCTTCCCTCGCCGTTTTTCACGTCTCCAGCGTAAACGGTCGACGAATCTAGAGAAACCGCGCCCCGGGGTCAACTGCGGCCCGAATTACGCGTTCTTCCTGGCTCCTGAGGACGTTCCCGAGGACGCCCCGGAGGCCACCCGCCGGTCGGCCTCGCAGCCCGTTGCCGGCGTTGGCCCAGGCCCCACAGCCTTCTCACTCGATTCGCCCGGCCCCAACCGCATCCGCTGAGGCTCGCCAACTGTTACCGACTCGAAAGCGCAGAGCCGTCGGAGCCGTGGAACCGAGAAAATCTTTCAGGGCAGACAGAATCTCCGGCGAGCGCAAATGCAGCTGCTGGCACCAGACGCTCGAATCCACATCCGCGTGGAGCACGCCGGCCTTGATCCCAACGGGCCGGCAGTGTTCGGCGACTTCACGCCCCACGATCGCCTCCCAGTTTTCGCCGATCGCCGCGACCGGGGCAGCCAGGTCGAGCTGCATTGCGGCCAGCACGCCACCGAGCACGTCGGCAACCGCCTGAGGTTCGCGCTTTCTGCGGGCTTCTTTGTCATCCGGATCCACTGGGCGTTCCCTATTTTCGATGATCGCGGAACACTAGCCCGGTCGGCACCTTCGGGTAGAAGCAGGTCGACTTCTGCGGCATGACTTCTCTGCGCCCCGTGGTGCGAAAGACGTCGGCCGGTGTGAGTGGATTCAGATAGAGCGCAACGCTCCCGTCTCCTTCCCGAACTTCTTCCGCCGCGCGCTCCGCACTCCTTGGGAAGCCGACCGCGCCGTCGAGGATCGAGACCAGATCGAGCCCAAAGACAGACTTCAGCACATCCGATTCGAGCTCGCATACCATCAGCCGATCGCCGAGTTCTTCGTCGCGCCAGAAGATGCGCAGGCTGCCCTGGCCGTCGTCGGCGGCAAATGCAGGCTTACCCGCAAGCGGCGTGAGATGCTGTGCGAGCAACTCGCCGATCGATTTGGCGTCGCTCATCGCAACAGACTTGTGTTCCCAACTCGGCAGCCCCGCGCGCCATTGCTCCTCGCTCGGGGGTGCGGCGCAGGCGTGCTTCTTCACCACCCGGTGAATCGGCAGCAACAGGCTGCCGGGGGAATAGGCGTTGGCAAAGTAGGCCAGGGTCGACTCGTAGTTGGCGGTCGGGTTGGGCGAGGTGGCGGTCGCGCGCCGCTCGTCGCGGTACGCCAGGGCAGTCTCATAGCGATGATGTCCGTCGGCGATCACCACCGGCAATCGGCCCATGAATGACTGCACGAATTCGATGTCATCTGAGTTCGCAAGCAGCGCAAACTTGTATTCGATACCGGAATCGTCTTCGGCCTCGGCCACGGTGTCGGTTTCGAGGGCACGAGCCAGCACTGGCGCGAGCGCTTGCTCTCGGTCTTCGTACAACAAGAAAACCGAGGAAAGGTTGGCACGAGATGCGCGCAGCAGCTTGAGTCGATCGGCCTTCGGTCCAGCCAGCGTTCGCTCGTGGGGCCGGACGATGCCCTCGGTATAGTTCTCCAGACCCAGTTCCGCAAAAAAACCGATCCGTTCGAGCACAGTACCGCTGGTGACAGTGAAGCGTTGGCGCATGACGTAGTAGCGGGGTTCGCTGTCCCGAATCAAAACGCCGGACGCACGCCACTTGGCCAAAGTTGTGCCGACCTCGGCATAGTCGGTATCGGCTTCATCTGCTGGGTCGCGGGTCAGTTCGAAGCGGATGGCGTTGTGGGGATCGCGCGCAAAGAAGCTCTCGCGTTCGTCGGCTTCGATGACGTCGTAGGGCGGAACCAAGACGTTCGACAGTTTTACTTGCGCCGTGTTGTAACGCACGCCGCAGAAGGGTCGGGCCACGGTCATTCGCGGTTCACCTCCAGGGATCCCGGGGACGGTCGCATGGGGTTTACCACGATGAGCCGCTCCGCGTCACTGCCTCGACGCAATCAAGTTCAGTGAAAACCAGCGAGAACTTCCGCGAGTGCTTCTTTTCCGATCGCACCCTCGCGCAAAATCCTCGGACCGGACGCGGTGAGATTCAACACCGTACTGGGCGCTCCACCGGTTGCGTCGTGGGGACCGACCCGGAGCGCAATCACGTGTTCTGGATTGTGTGAATCCGCGAGGAGAATTGCCTGAGATTGAGTTTCAACCGGTTTCTCTCCACTGCGATTGAAGCTCGTCGCGGTCAGTGGACCGAGGCCCCGGCCGAGCGCTTCGCGAACCAACAACTTTGCCAGTGGATGATCGCTGCAGCGAAATCCGACGGCCCCGGTCGGTCCCGCAATTCCTTGCGCCAGCTGGGCGTCTGCCGGTCCCTCGATGACCAATGTGAGCGGACCCGGCCAGAAGGCCTCGGCAAGCGCCAGCAGCAGCGGATTCGGGGAAAAGCCGAGCGAGCTGAGAGCGGGAGTCCCGTCGATCAGCACTGAAATGGGTTGATCCAGCGCCCTGTCCTTGAAGGATCGGAGTCGGTCGACCGCGCGCTGGGAGTTGGCCCGGGCAGCCAGTCCCCAGACGGTTTCGGTCGGAAACGCCACCAGGCCGTCCGCTGCGAGGTGATCGAGCGCTTCAACCAGGTTTTCGGGCACGCATACCGAAGCGTCGGACATCAGATCCCTCAGCGGTTGAGGGCTCGAGAAGCGATATCTCGACGCAGCTGAGCGCCTTCGAAGGTGATCTCAGAAACCGCCTTGTAGGCCCGGTCGCGAGCCTCCTGGACTGATGCACCGCGCGCCGTCACCCCGAGCACGCGGCCGCCGTTGGTTTCGAATCCCCCATCCGAGGCACGCCGGGTGCCCGCGTGAAAAATCACCACCGATTCGTCGCCGCCGAGCAAACTCCCATCCTCGGCCAGACCGTGAATCGCGATGCCCTTGGGATATTCGCGGGGGTAGCCTTCGGAGGCGAGCACTACGCAAACGGACGCCCCAGGCCAAGCGAGCTTGCGCTGTTCGTCGAGTTCGCCCCGGGCGGCGCCCAGCAGCAAGGGAACGAGGTCGCCCTGCATGCGGACCATCAAGGGTTGGGTTTCGGGGTCTCCGAAGCGCACATTGAACTCGACGACGTAGGGCTGACCCTCTGGGTTGATCATCAAGCCGATGTAAAGCACGCCGACATACGGCATCCCATCCGCCGCCATTCCGCGAATGGCTGGCAGCGCGACTTGTTCGAAGGCGCGCCGTTCCACTTCCTTGCTCATGACAGGCGCCGGTGAGTAGGCCCCCATCCCCCCGGTGTTCTCACCGCGGTCTCCGTCGAGTGCGCGCTTGTGATCTTGCGCAGCCGCCAGGGTGACGATCCGCTCGCCGTCGGTGATGGCGTAGTAGGACGCCTCTTCTCCCTCGAGCCAGTCTTCGATAACGACGCGCGATCCCGCGGCGCCAAAGCGCAGATCCACCATCATTTCGCGCAGGGCGGCAACGGCTTCGTCCGGGTTCGCGCACATGGCAACGCCCTTGCCCGCGGCGAGTCCATCCGCCTTGACCACACAGGCGCCCCCGCGCTCGCGCACATAGGCGATTGCGGGTTCGAGGGTTTCAAAGGTCTGGTAGCCGGCCGTGGGAATTCCGTGCCGCAGCATGAAGTCCTTGGCAAAGGCCTTGCTGCCCTCGAGTTGCGCAGCCTGTGCCGAGGGTCCGAAGACCGCAAAGCCCGCGTCGCGCAGACGATCCGCCAGTCCGTCGGCCAGGGGATCCTCGGGACCGATCACGACGAGCCCCACGGATTCTCGCGTGCAAAGTGCGGTGATTGCGTCGGTATCGGCCGCGCTCACCTCCGGAAAGCAGGTCGCACAACCGGCCATGCCGGAGTTGCCCGGAGCGACCAACACGCGAGTCACGCTTTCGCTTTGCGCAATTTTCCACGCCAACGCGTGCTCACGACCGCCTGAGCCAATGACGAGTACGTTCACGAAAACTCCTTCTGCGCCGAACGACTGCGCGAAGCAGTTTTAACGGTGTGCCGAGTCCAAGTCAATCAATCGGACACCGCGGGGTCTACTTCTCGACGCGGCACCCGCTGGCCCACCCGAACCAGCAGTTCGTAGGGAATCGTTTCTGCCCAGGCGGCGGCCTCTTCGACTGAAATGCCCGCTTCGTCGACTGCAGCATTCCCGAAAATGACCGCGCGATCCCCGAGACCGACGCGCGCTCCCTCGTCCCGGCCGCCGACGTCGATCGTGATGTAGTCCATCGACACCCTGCCCACGATCGGATGTCGTTTCCCCGCCAGCCAGACCCAGCCATGGCCCGAAGTCGCGCACGGAACACCGTCCGCGTAACCCAACGGGAGCGTCGCGATTCGGGTTTTTTGCACGACCCGGAAGGTCGCGCCATAGCCAACGGGCTGGCCTGGAACCACATCCTGCAGCCGGACCACCTGGGTTTGCAGACACATCACCGCCCGCAAGGATGCGTCGTCAAAATGGGGAGCGGGGCAAACGCCGTAGAGCATCAGGCCGGGACGCACTGCGGTACCCTCTGGCAGCGCATCCAGGAGCGACTTTCCCGCGAGCAGCCCGGCGGAGTTGGACGCGTGAACAATTCGGGGCTCGACGCCCTGCTCCCTCGCCGATGCCAAAATCCGGCGGAAGCTCGCCAATTGTTCGAAACAGGGTTCGAGATCAGTTTCGTCGGCCCGACTGAAGTGGGTGAATACGCCGGCAAGATTGAGTTCCGCCGTGCCCGCGACCCGAACCAGCAAATCGACAGCCGACTCCGCCGCGACACCCATCCTGGACATCCCGGTGTCGACCTCGACCTCGACCTCGATCGGTGCACCCGAGCAGCGACCGGCTGCTACCGCCAGGCTGAGGGTTTCGTCGTCGTAGACAACCGGCGTCAGACGCCGTCCGCTGGCCTCTTCGGCTTCGGCGCGGCTGTGCAGTCCTGAAAGCACCAGGATGTCCGGGGCGTCCAAACCGGCGTCGCGCAGGACCGCGGCTTCGTCGACCGAAGCGACCGCGAGCCGGCGACATCCCTCCTCGACCAAGATTCTCGCCACCGATGCGACGCCGTGACCATACGCATCCGCCTTGACGACGCCGATCAGCTCGCGCCCCTGGGAGAGCCTGCCGACAAGTGCTGCGTTGTCCCGCAATGCCGCGAGATCAATCGTCGCTTCGCTGGTCCCCACCTTCTCCATGCCACACCCCACCAAGCTGGACTGTCCCACCACCCAAAATCCGCATTTCGGCCCGCACCGGCTCAAGCCAGAATCGGCGAGAGGTGGGCGCAGGCGAAGTAAAGCGCAGCCACCAGGCTCGCGCCGTCGCTCGGCAACATGACTCCAAAATCGTCACCACAAGCGTGCACTTTGAAACGGTTGCGAGCCATGAGCCGGAGCCCACCTCTCGCCGATTCTGGCGTCTCCCGATCAACAGCAAACCACGAATCCCAAACCAATCGCCAATACCACTCAATTTTCACCCCAACGACTACACACCCAAGCGCCCATCTCGCTACGATGGGTTCGTGAATCCCGACCCCCATATAAGCGTCAACGGTGACCCACGCGAGGTTCCGGAGGGCTGCACCCTGGATCAACTATTGGGGATGCTCGATCTTCGCGATCGTCGCGTCGCGGTGGCAATCAATCGCGGCATCGTGCCCCGGGCACGCTACGCCGCTTCTGTGATCGCGGATGGCGATCGAATCGAGATCCTCGAAGCCGTCGGAGGAGGCTGAATCATGTCCAGCAGCTATCAGTTTGGTGAGTACAAGTTTTCGTCTCGCCTGATCATCGGCACGGGCAAGTACGAGTCGTTCGAGCAGAACCTCGCCTGTGTAGAAGCCAGCGGTGCCGAGATGGTCACGGTGGCCCTGCGCCGGGTAAATTTCGACCGCGAAGCCGGCCCCCTTCTGCTGGACTTCATCAAACCCGATCGCTACACGATTCTTCCCAATACCGCCGGTTGTTATACGGTTGAAGACGCGGTGACGACCGCTCATCTCGGACGCGAACTTCTCGACACAAAATTGATCAAACTCGAGGTGATCGGAGACGATCGCACTTTGTTCCCGGACGTAGCGGGAACCCTCGAGGCCGCAAAGATTCTGATCGACGATGGCTTCGTCGTGCTTCCCTACATCACCGACGATCCAGTTGCGTGTCAGCGCCTGGAGGCGATGGGGTGTCCGGTCGTGATGCCGCTGGCGGCGCCGATCGGCTCGGGACTCGGGGTCCGCAACCCGACAAATCTTCGCATCATCATGGAAACGGTCGAAGTGCCGGTGATCGTGGACGCGGGCGTGGGGACGGCGAGCGACGCCGCACTGGCAATGGAGCTCGGAGCCACGGCCGTATTGATGAACACCGCGATCGCTCACGCCAAAGATCCACTGGCGATGGCCAAAGCGATGCGGTTGGGCGTCGAAGCGGGGCGCCTCGCCTATGAAGCCGGCCGCATGCCTCGACGACTCTACGCTTCGGCTTCGAGTCCGCTCGATCAGATCGCTTCTTTTTAGGAAGACGCTGAAGGCTCCGTTTTGACAGACGCCGATCTAGCGCAAAGACCGATTCTCTGTCTCGTCGTCGATCGGAACTGCGGCGCAGTCCCGATCCTCGAAGCCGTAGAAGCCGCCGTCGCGGGGGGCGTCGATTGGGTTCAAATTCGCGAGCGAAGTCTCGAGTCAGCACCGCTGCTCGAGTTCGCACGGGATATTGAAGCTGCGGTCCGGCGCGGCGCGGGAAATCGAAAAGTACGCCTGTTCGTGAATCGGCGCATCGACATCGCCCTCGCCCTTGCGGCCGACGGTGTTCATCTTGGGTTCGACGCGCTCTCACCCGAGCGGGCCCGCGCCCTGCTCCCCCCCAACGCAATCATCGGATGTTCCGTTCACAGCGCAGCCGAAGCGAAGACCGCCGCCGATGCCGACGCCAATTATGTGCAGCTGGCCCCGATCTATCCTCCACTCTCCAAACCCGCGGGTGGCCCAGCCCTCGGGACTGCCGCCGTGAGCGAAGCGCGCGCTCACGGAATCGCAGTGCTGGCCCAGGGAGGGATCCAAACCCAGCACTGCGCCGAACTCGTGCGGGCGGGAGCAACCGGCATCGCTGTCACCGGGTCGATCTTGCTGAGTGACGATCCACGACTCGCCTCCTCGTCGCTGCGCGCGGCGCTAGACGGCTAGGGTTTCGTATCAGGCGAATCCGCAATCGAACAAAGTACGGTTCAGCCGCGTCTAAGCTGAGCGACTCCAGGCGGGCAAAGCCACTGGCGCGAACGAAGCCATTTGCGCTTTGGGACGAGTTCGTGGCCGAGCTAGCCTGTAACCCATTCGCATCCGCACGGGAAACCCGGCGGAAAACAAGAGGTCTTTCGATGAAGGGCAAGATGAATCTCATCGATTTTCCGTGGATCGCACGAACCCGCAATCAGCTGGCACACGGCGCGCCCGTGCTTGCGGTTGCGCTGCTGTGCCTCATGGAGAGCCTTGCGGCTTCGACACCCGCTCGGGCCGCCGATCCGTTTCTGCGTCGGACCGCAGCGGTTCAGGTCGTCGAACGGGTCGGGCCGGCGGTCGTCAACATCACCACCGATCTCTCCGACTCGAAGCCCGAGTCCTTCCAGTCCCGAGAGAGGAACCGAAACAACTTCTACCGCGACTTTCTGCGACCGCGCGGACGAGACTCGAAGGCAAGCATTCTCGGATCCGGAGTCATCATTGACCCGCAGCGACACGTTCTCACCAATGCACATGTGATCGCCGGTTCGAACCGCATTCGCGTCACCCTGGCCGACGGCCGGGAATTTCCCGCCAGCCTGGTCGGCGCCGCGCCAAACAATGATCTCGCGGTACTCAAGATCGAAACCGACGAAGACTTGCCCTGGATCCCGACTGGGGTTTCCAACGACCTCATGGTCGGAGAGCCGTTGATCGCCATTGGCAACCCCTTCGGATTGTTCTCCAACAGCGTGACCACGGGGGTGCTGTCGGCGATCAATCGCTCGGTCGTCATCGATGGCGACTACTACTACGGGTTCTTGCAGACCGATGCGTCGATCAATCCCGGCAACTCGGGGGGCCCTCTATTGAACGCCGAAGGCACTTTGATCGGGATCAATACCGCCATCTACAAAGGCGCCCAGGGAATTGGCCTGGCCATTCCGATCGACACGGCCAATCGGGTCATCGCCGAACTCCTCGAGCACGGCGAGATCCCTCCCCCGTGGATCGGTCTCCAGTTTCGGATTCTCGATCCCGCGCTGCGAACCGTAATGAAGCTGCCCGAAGGCGTTTCGGGCACGCTGGTAACCGATGTCGAAAAGGGAAGCCCCGCGGAAAGCGCTGGCATGCTGCGCGGCGATCTCGTGATCAGCATCGATGGACACAACGTGGGTCGCGATCGCACGTTATTTGAAGCCCTGAACTCATCGTTGGTCGGCCAGACTCTCGAATTGGAGGTTTGGCGGAACGGGGCCAGCCACAAAATTGATGTGGTGGGCACGGATCTACCCGACCACGTCGTCAGAAATATGGCGCTCCAGTATTTGGGAATGAATCTCTCCCAGGAAATCTCGAACGGTTTCAAAATCAACAAACTCGACGCCAACTCTCCTGCTGCGTTCATGGGCATTCGAGGCGGTGATGTCCTGCTGCGCATCAACGGCCGGGGACTGCGTGACATCGACGATTTGCGGCGGGCCATGGTCGATTTGCGCCGAGACTACATATCGATGCATGCGCAAAACCGGGTAATGCTCTTGCTTCGCCGAGGCCGTCACGTGCGACACTTCTCATTGCCGAGCTACGAAAATTTCACCGCGCTTCGAAAGAGTCGAGGCGGCTGAGCACCCAATCCGCGTCTAAACTAATGGATCGGACCGGAAGGAACAGCGAGATATGACTGCAACGCGAACCACGCAATACTGGCCGATGTACCTCGCACTGTTTGCCGCCATCGCCCTGATCGGCGCCGGTAGCGACCGAGCCAATGCATTCGATCTATTCGGCAGCTCCGATGACAGCTCTGCGAAAATGGACGAAGGCCCATCGAGCGAGTCGCTGTGGAAAGAGATCGAAAAACCGATCTTCATAAAGCCGAAAGGCGTCCCGGATTCGTTCGCCGATCTCGCCGAGAAGGTATCCCCCGCGGTCGTCAACATTCGGGTTTCGGTTTCGAAACCCTTCAACTCGATGATTCCGCCGCAATTTCGGGACTTCCACAATTTCCCCTTCGCGTTTCCGGACCGAGACATGGACTTCCGCTCCTGGGGTGAAGGAAGCGGCTTCGTCATTTCGAGTAACGGCTATGTCGTAACCAACGCCCACGTGATCGACGGTGCTGATGAAATCGAAGTCATCCTGCTCGACGGCAAGAAGTTTCGGGCGGAGATCATTGGCGTCGATAAAAAGACCGACATCGCCCTGATCAAGGTCGAGTCCGATGAACCCCTCGCCACCATCCCGCTCGGCGATTCCGATTTGGTGCGCCCGGGGCAATGGGTCGTGGCCATCGGCAACGCAATGAGTCTCGAACACACGGTCACGGCCGGGATCGTGAGCGCAAAACATCGCTACCTCGCCCGGGGAAACTACGACGATTTCATTCAGACCGACGCCGCGATCAACCCGGGCAATTCCGGCGGTCCTCTGATCAACCTGGCGGGCGAGGTGATCGGGATCAATTCTGCGATCAACCCTCGCGCCAACACGATCGGCTTCGCGGTTCCGATCAACATGGTCAAACAAATTCTCCCGCAACTCCGAGCCAAGGGTCACGTCACGAGAAGTTGGTTGGGCGTCGAAATTCACGAATTGACCGAACCACTCAAAGAAGAGCTGGGAACCAATGGCGGAGCCCTGGTCAATCGAGTGCTCAGCGCGACTCCGGCGATGAAAGCCGGGATCGAAGATGGTGACGTGATCGTCAGATTCGATGGGAACCCCGTCGCAAATCATCGACAGCTTCCGAACATCGTTGCGCGCACACCGGTCGATCGAAAGGTCGAGGTCGAGGTGCTTCGCGACGGCGTGAAGAAAATCATCACCGTCACCCTCGCTGCGATGGAGGAGCCCGAGCAAGTATTGGGTCGCTGGCGGCATTCCGAAAAAAGCGAGCCCGAACCCGCTACCACTCTCGACACCTTCGGCCTCGATGCCCAGGATCTTACGCCCGACCTCGCCGAGCAACTCGGGCTCGAGGATGATCACGGTGTGATCGTCACCCGCGTGGTTTCCGGGAGCCTGGCAGACGACGCCGGCTTGCTCCGCGGCGACGTCATCATCGAGATCGCGGGCGCGGCGGTCGGCTCGACCGCTGACCTCGACATCTTGCTCGAGAGCACGGAAAAGGGTGCGATTCTGCTCGTGCGGCGAGACCGAACCACACTCTTTATCCCCCTGAAACCTCAGGGCTGAAGCCGTTCGCGACGCAAAAAAGTTGAATGCTTCCTTGACGCCCCGGCCGGGGTGAACAGAGTTGGGTCCATGCAAATGGACAAATTCACCATCAAGTCCCAAGAAGCACTCGCGAGTGCGCAGGGCCGTGCGTCAGACCTGAAGCACAGCCAGATCGAGCCCGTACACCTGCTGGGCGAGCTGATCGGCCAGGGCGGAGGCAGCACGATTCCAATTCTGCAAAAGCTCGGCGTTGTGCTTCCCACGCTGCAGCAGCGGATCGAAGAACGGTTCGCAGAACTCCCCCGCATCCAGACCGGGGTCCAGCCTCAACTCGCCAGGGCGACCCAGGAAATTCTCGACGGAGCCTTTCTAGAGGCCGACAACTTCAAGGACGAATACGTCTCGACCGAGCACATTTTGCTTTCCCTGGCCCAGACGGAAACGGATCCCGTCGGTGCAATCTTGCGCGACGCTGGAGCCACCCACGGCACCATTCTCAAAGCTTTGAAGACGGTCCGCGGGAGCGCGCGGGTGACGGACCAGGATCCGGAATCGAAGTACCAGGCACTCGAAAAATTTGGTCGCGATCTCACTGCCGTGGCGCGACAAAACCAGCTCGACCCGGTGGTGGGACGCGACGACGAGATTCGCCGCGTGATCCAGGTTCTTTCGCGTCGGCGAAAGAACAATCCCGTGTTGATCGGTGAGCCCGGAGTCGGAAAGACCGCGATCGCCGAGGGACTCGCCCAGCGAATCGCCGAGGGTGATGTACCCGAATCCCTGAAGGACAAGCGTGTCATCGCCCTCGACGTCGGAGCCTTGATCGCCGGTGCAAAGTATCGAGGAGAATTTGAAGATCGCCTCAAGGCCGTGTTGCGAGAGATCGCCGAATCGGACGGAAACGTCGTCCTGTTCATCGACGAACTCCACACGATCGTGGGAGCGGGCGCAGCTGAGGGAGCGGCGGATGCGGCCAACTTGTTGAAACCCGCCCTCGCCCGGGGCGAGTTGCACTGCATCGGAGCCACGACCCTCGACGAGTACCGCAAGCACATCGAAAAGGATGCGGCCCTGGAGCGGCGCTTCCAACCCGTCCTCGTGGGAGAACCCAACGTCGAAGACACGATTTCAATATTGCGCGGACTGAAAGAGCGCTACGAAGATCACCACGGCGTGCGAATCCACGATGCCGCGTTGGTCGCCGCCGCGACGCTTTCACACCGCTACATCGCGGACCGCTTTCTACCCGACAAAGCAATCGACCTGATGGACGAAGCGGCCAGCCGAGTCCGCGTGCAGATCGACTCGAAGCCCGAAGAACTCGATACCCTCGAACGCAAACAGATCCAGCTGTCGATCGAGCGAGAAGCGTTGAAGCGGGAGTCGGACGAAGCGAGTCTCACCCGCATCGAAACCGTCGAAAAGGAAATCGCGGATCTCCGGGAAAAATGCGACACCCTGCAAACTCGCTGGCAGAATGAAAAAGACGTCATCGCTTCGGTACGGAAGTTGATTACGCGACGTGGCGAGCTCAACCTCGAACTCGACCGCGCCCAGCGCGAAGGGGACTACGAGCGCGCCGGGGAGCTTCGCTACGGGAAGTTGGTCGATCTCGAGCGCGACCTCGCCTTGCGCCAGGAGTCCCTCGACGGACTCCATGCCCACGGCTCCCTGCTCTGCGAAGAAGTCACCAGTGAAGAGATCGCGGAGATCGTATCGAAGTGGACCGGCATTCCGGTTGCCAAGATGCTGGAGGGCGAGCAAGACAAGCTCCTGCACATGGAAGAGATGCTGCATCAGCGGGTGATCGGACAGGACAGTGCTCTCGTGGCGGTCTCGAACGCGGTACGGCGCGCACGTGCGGGATTGCAGGACCCCAACCGTCCGGTGGGTTCGTTCATCTTCCTCGGACCCACGGGTGTGGGCAAAACCGAGACGGCCCGGGCTCTCGCCGAGTTCTTGTTCGACGACGATCGCGCCATGGTGCGCATCGACATGAGTGAATTCATGGAGAAGCATTCGGTCGCACGCTTGATCGGAGCACCGCCGGGATACGTCGGCTACGACGAGGGCGGCTATCTCACCGAAGCCGTGCGACGCCACCCCTACAGCGTGGTTCTCTTCGACGAGATCGAAAAGGCGCATCCAGACGTATTCAACGTGCTGTTGCAGATTCTCGACGACGGCCGCCTCACTGATGGACAGGGACGGACCGTAGATTTTCGCAATGTGATCCTGATCATGACCTCCAACATCGGAAGCGAACACATTGTCGAACTCGCTTCGGATCAGCAAAACGAACTCGAAGAGCGCGTCAATCGCGCGCTACGCGCCCATTTCAAGCCGGAGTTTCTGAATCGCGTCGACGACGTGGTCGTCTATCGACAGCTCCAGAAGGAACAAATCGGAGCGATCGCACAGATCCAGCTCGGCCGGGTCAAGGAACTGTTGGCTGCCAAGCGGATCGATCTCGAGGTGAGTAGCGCAGCGCAAGACCTCATCGCCGAACGGGGCTACGACCCTCATTACGGCGCGCGACCGCTCAAACGGGTGATTCAGCGACTCATCCAGGATCCCCTGGCCGTGCAGATTCTCGCAGGCGAGTTTCCCGAGGGCTCGAAAATCTCGGTCGACGTGCGAGACCCGGAATCTGCCACAGCTGACGCCCTCGAGTTTTCAAAGATCTGAGTCGCCGGGGGGC
Source organism: Myxococcales bacterium (assembly GCA_022563535.1). Taxonomy (NCBI): domain Bacteria; kingdom Pseudomonadati; phylum Myxococcota; class Myxococcia; order Myxococcales; species Myxococcales bacterium. The sequence goes on along the minus strand of JADFNE010000018.1, from coordinate 10,424 downwards.
GCCCTTTATGAATCGCGCAGGCGCCTAGAGCTGCAAATGCTGATACAGGGCGCCGTCTTTGAATCCAAGGCGGCGGTAGTAACCTCGCGTTCCGACCGCCGAGATGACCGCCAGGTCTGAGTAACCATGCGCTTGCGCCCGGTTGCTCGCCTCCCGGATCAACCGGGCGCCAAAGCCGCGATGCTGCGGCTTGTCGCGATTGCGGGTACCGAGATCGAGCGCACCCCCGTAGACGTGCACCTCGCGAATCAAGGCGCTGCTCTCGATTTCCCGACAGAACGAAGCCGATTCGGGCAGTGCGAGGCGCAAGAATCCAATGATCCGATCCTCCGGCGTCACGAATTCGAAAAACACCTCTGCCCCGGTTCCGCTCGCGTAGTCAGTAGCCCGCATTTCAAGGGTCTCGGGATCAAATCTCTGCCCGCGAATCTCACGGGTGCGGATTTCTTGCGACTGTTTTCCCTCGGCCGCCAGTGCCTTCTCCGCAAGTTCGCGAAAGTTGGTCAGCTTGTTCCCGACTACGATGTCGTCGGACGAGATATCGCGGATCACCCGGGTCAAGCGGCAGTAGCGCGGCGTACTTGCGAGGGATCGCGTGAGTACATCCAGGAGTTCATCGTGTTCGTAAGGGCGCCAACTGCCGTCACGATACGAGCTCATCAACTCGGCCGTCTCGATCAGACTGCAGGGGTAGATCTTGAGTTCGTCGGGACGAAAGTCGGGATCATCGAAGAGCCGTCGGTAGTCCTCGCAATCGGCTTCGGGAGTCGATCCCAGCAGGTTCGGCATCCAATGAGCGTGAATCTTGAAGCCCGCTCGGCGCAAGAGCCCAATGGCGCGACGGGTATCCTCGACGCTGTGACCGCGCTTGATCAGATCGAGCACCGAATCCGAAAGGCTCTGGATGCCCAGCTGTACTTTCGTGCAGCCCAGCCGGCGTATCCGCAGCACTTCGGCTTCGGTCACGTAGTCGGGTCGGGTTTCGATCGAAAACCCCACGTTGCGACAAACCGTGTCTTCGTTGCGCTGCTGGCTTTCGCGCAATGCCTCCCAGTCGGCAGATTCGACCTCGACCTCGCCTTCCCGCCCTTGTTCGCGCAAAAATGAACCGACGACCTTGTTGTAGATCGGCCCGCTGCGAAGCCCTGAATGGGCTGCGTCGTCGAACCCGTCGAAGTTTGCGGCGTGAACCTCGGCCCATTCACGACCATCGATCTCGAGACCAAAGTCGTTCATCGCGTCCAGACAGCGCTTGGCAAACCAGATCTGATAGGCCTCGGGATAAAACGACCAGGTCCCGCCCAACACGATGAGCTCAATCTTGTCCGTGGAATGCCCCGTTGCTCGAAACGCGGCCAGGCGATTCCAGGTCTGAAGATAGGGATCGAAGCGATTGTTCGCGGCTCGCTGCGCCCCGGGCTCGTCCGAAAGATAGCTTTTGGGCATGCGTAGATCGTTTGGGCAATAGATACATTTTCCGGGACAAGGGAACGGCTTGGTCAGAACGGTGAGTGGAGTAACGCCACTTTGACTTCGCACGGGCCTGCGGCGAACCCGGGACACGAATTCGATATCGCTCAGGCCAAAACCTTCGGAGTCGGCGAACGCCCGGTATCCGGCGATGATCTCGGCCCGAGAGAAGAAACCCTTGCCTCCCCGCGGATACCGACGCAACACCGCGTCGAGTGCTCTCGTGTCGACCTCGGGCAAGGCCTCGATCTCGCGAACGATCGCAACCAACTCGCGGCGATGGGGCACCGGATCGAAATCGGCCCCGTTCCACTTGCTTGGTTTCCTACGGATCGCCGTCGAAGTGCCTCGCGTCATTTCCGTATAGTATGGCAGCGACCATGAACGCCAAAACCCGGCAATCCCTGATCGATCTCAACCGCCTCTTCTATGCGGGGCTTGCCGAAGAGTTCAGCGAGTCGAGACAATATTCCTGGCCCGGTTGGTCGCGCGCACTCTCGCATCTCAAACCCCCGGACGATCACCCGATCTCAGTGTTGGACGTGGGCTGTGGCAACGGTCGCCTCGTCTCTTTTCTCGAAAAAGACCTCGGGTCTGCGTATCACTATCTCGGCCTCGATTCGTCCCCCGCCCTGCTCTCACACGCTCTCGCGTGTCACGCCTCGCTCCCCCATGTGAAGTTCGAAGATCTCGAAATTCTCGATCCGGCCGTACGACTCGCACCCGAGGGGCTCCGGTTCGACCTCATTGCGCTGTTTGGAGTCCTCCACCACGTCCCGAGCGAAGGATCTCGGCGAGAATTGATGCAGCGGTTGGTCGCTCGGTTGCGCCCGGGCGGATTACTGATCGTCACCGCCTGGCAATTTGGGGCGTTCGAACGGTTTCGCGCCCGGATCATTCCCTGGGAGGAGTACAACGCTCGGGCCCGGGACCCGATCGACGAGCGCGAGTTGGAAGTCGGCGACCACCTGCTTCGCTGGGGCGAATCCTCCCTGCCCCGCTATTGCCATTTTGCCCCTCCGGACGAGTTGCGGGAGCTGTCGACGCTGAAGTCCGCTGAATGGGTGGATGAATTTTCCGCTGACGGCAAAACGGGCGACCTCAATCGCTATCTGGTTTTGCGTCGCGGCCGCGACGCGAACGATTGATCGTCGGTCGCAGCACCCACCCCGATCTCCGTATCCCAACCACTGGACCCCGACTGCTTTAGCAGTCCGTGCGCAACTACATCGGTAGCGGAACTCGCAACCCATTGCCCCGGTTCTGGCGCAGCTCTGTGGCGTTTCGGGATCTAGACGACGGTTCGCGGCTCCCCCAGAGAATCGGCGTCGCGCAAGTGTTGCCGGCAACCCGCGCGAAGTCACAGGTTTGGCGGCCAAAGAGGCCATTTGTGACCTCAATCACCGCGGGCATGAGGCCGATGTATTCGGAGCACCCATGCAGCTATCGACCTCTCTCCAAATTGGCGCATTCGTGATCGCCACTGCCGTTTCTACACTCGCTTCGAGTGTTCTCGCCGAAGTGCCGCTCGCCGCAATGCCCGCTGTAGAAACGACCGAAGTTTCGCACTCGATCGCGGCGGAGCCGGAGGCGTCGAACGCTGCGATTGCCGAACCGCAAGTTGACGAGGAACAGATCTCACAACTGCTGCCAACCCTCGACGACGGGTCCACCGAGATCGAGACTGCCGATCTGGAAGATCCACCGGCGGAGTCTTCGAATCTACCCAATGTTCTGAACGACGCATCGCTGCGCCAGTCGCGAATTTCGGCGCATCGACCCGCCATCGTCTCGACCTCGCACCAGTCGATCCTTCCACCCGTCCTCAGGGTCCGAGCGCAACGACTCCGCGGGATCGCCCTCGAAGCCATTGAAGACTACGAGGGATCGCGCAAGGCGTTTGAAATCTGTGTCGGGCTGGGAGACGAAACCGCGAACAACTGGCAGCGCCTGGGTCGCGCCCGTCTTCGCACAGGCGATTTCGAGGGCGCAGAAGCCGCGTTCCTCGCGGCGTATCAACGGGGTCTCTCACAGGATCGCGACGGCAAAGCAGATCAATCGCTCGCCCTGCAGGAACTGGGCGAGCTCTATCTCCTCACGCGACAACTCGATGATGCGCGACTGATCTTGAATGCGGCGCTGAAACTCACACCGAATCAGCGGCGGATCAAAGAACTTCTGAGGCGACTGGAGCACGAGAGCAGCGATGAGTTCAGAGCGGTCTCCCGGGCGGCGCGACCTCTCTGGCCGGAGACTCGTGCCCAGGTGATTCGGGCACAAGTCGATCATGCGCTCGACCGCGGCTATCAACTGCTCCCCGAGGAGCTCAAGCGTCCTCTGCGCCAAGTCGGAGAGTTCGCCATCGATCAGCAGGGTCGCGACGCGGGGTTCGTATTGATCGCATGCCTCGCGCTCACGATCGGGGTGCTGAGGCGTTTTCGGGGACACGGAGACCTGGTGATTGCGATCGAGTTCCCCCAGGAGCTGCGGGGATCGTTCACCGTGGCCATTTCCGAGAGTCCCGGACAATACAAGCGAACCAAGTCGGGTGAGGTCCGCGGAGCGAGCGGACGCGAAAGCAGTTCGAGCCGCAGTGTGCATCAGAACGTTGGAAGGGAAACTCAATTCCAACGGCTGATCCCCAGGATCTATTACATCGCGGTCGACGGGGCGCTGATGGACGCCGACAGCAACGAAGTCTTGATGAGGCCCTTTGACGAACAGGGGATCGAGATTCGCAAGGGCGAGACCGTGCGCCTCCAATTTGACCTGAAGCCTCGCGAATGCCCCGTCGACGTCCACGTGCTCTGGGACAAACAACCGACCGAAGACGCGGGGGTTTCGGCGCGCGGATTCCCGAACTCTCTTCGCTATACACGAAACGGTGCCGCGCGACTGCGACTGTGCAAAGGAAGTCATACGATCATGGTCGGAAGTGGCGACCGCGTTGCGGAACGCGAGATCGAAGTGCAATCCTTCTCGCCCACCACGGTCATGATCGATCTGGCTGGCTCCGAGGGCATCATCTTCAAAGGTTGCCCTCCGGCGGTCAAACCCTATTTGCACGGGGATCACAACGCCGCAGCGCGAGCCCTGTCCCGAGATGGACACACGCGGATCGCCAACATCCTGCTCGCGCGGCTTCACCGAGATCAGGGCCAGGCCGAGCGTGCCGCCGAATACTTCAAGGCCGCGGGCCAGCCCCTCGAAGCGGCCGAACTGCTCGCCACGCTGGAGGACTACGCAGGCGCCGCCCTGTTGTTTGCAGAAGCCGGCAAGGGAGACCGCGCAGCGGAGATGTACCGGTCTGCCGGCGAGTGGTTGAAGGCGGGGGAAGCCTTCGAATCGATCGAAAACTTCAGGGAAGCCGCCGGATGTTTTCGCGAATCGGACAACGTCGGGCGATGGCTCGGTGCCCTCGAGAAAAACGGCGACTATTTCGAGGCCGCGGAAATCGCCCTGGGACGTTCGGACCGTGCGCGCGCAATTCGACTCCTTCAACTCATTCCAATCGACTCCACGCAATACATAGACGCCTGTGAGTTGCTCGCCGATGCCTTCGAGCACGAGGGACATGCGGACCTGGCCGTTCAGAAAATCGAACAGCGAATCTCTGCGGATGACAGTTCGCCGGATCTGCATTCGCGACTGGCCGCGCTGCTCGAGACCTCCGGCGACTTCACTCGTGCTCTCGATGTGCTCGAATCCTTGCGCGACAGTGAACCGACTTATTCGAATATCGCGACACGCATCGAGGGACTGCGCAAAAAAATCACGGCGCAGAACCATTCGCCTGCCAAGGGCGGTCGAAGCAATCTCAGCGCCGCAACCCCCACCGCGTTTCTGTCTGAGAAGCGTTACAAGATCATCGAGGAGTTGGGGCGAGGCGGGATGGGCGTGGTCTACAAGGCCATGGATCTGCGTCTCAATCGAGAAGTGGCACTCAAACAGTTGCCGGAAAACCTGCGCGAACATCCGAAGGCGATACAGCTGTTCCTGCGTGAGGCTCAGGCCTGTGCACGACTCAACCACCGCAACATCGTCACGATCTTTGACACCGACCAGGAAGACTCCAACTTCTTCATCACCATGGAGCTACTTCAGGGCTATCCACTGAATGTGATTCGCAACAAGCGCGGGCGCATTGCAGAGCGCGATGCAGCCCGCCTGGGCATCCAGGTTGCCGACGGACTCCACTACGCCCACAGCCACGGCATCGTGCATCGCGACATCAAGACCGCCAATCTCTTCTTCACGACGGACAAGGTCGTAAAGATCATGGACTTTGGCCTGGCCAAAATGATGGAAGAGGTTCGCCGGGGCACCACCGTACTCGGAGGCACGCCCTACTACATGTCTCCCGAACAAGCGATGGGTGGCGAGGTGGATCAACGCGCGGATATCTATTCGTTCGGCGTCACGCTCTACGAACTCGTGACGGGGGGCGTACCGTTCTCCGAAGGTGACGTCGCATACCACCACCGCCACACCGAGGTCACGGATCCACGAGACCGGGCAGAAGGAATTGGCGATGATATGGCTGAACTGATCCTTCACATGATGGAAAAGGATCCACAGCAGCGATGCGCGAGCGCTGGGGACGTCGGAAAGCGACTACAGCGAATTGCCAACCGGCCGGATTAGCGAATTTCGGTCACGGGCTCTAGGCGCAGTTGCGTGAGTTCGAGTTCCGCTCGTTGGTGTCCCTGGGCCGCCGCCATGGCTAGCCATTTCTCCGCTTCTTCTCGCGTCAGGTTCGCGCTCAGCCCCCTCGAGTACATCCCACCCAGGTTGTACTGGGCCGGTGCGTAGTTCTGCGCAGCCGCGGCGCTCCACCAGCGCTCCGCCTCGGCGAGATCTCTTGCAGCCCCTTGTCCGGTGAGGTAAACCGACCCGAGCATGTTCTGCGCCCCGGCGTGATTGCGCTTGGCAGCCTCGCCGTACCAATGGAGAGCCTCGGCATAGTCCTGCCTGACACCGAACCCCTTGAGATAGAGAACCGCGAGATTGTTGCAGCCATCGGGATCTTGTTGCTCGGCGGCCGAACGGGACCAACGCGCTGCTTCTTCGTAGCGAACCGGCACTCCTGCACCGGCCGCATACATGTAACCGAGTTGCGCCTGCGCCGGTGGATAACCCTGTTCAGCGGCCAGCCGAAACCACGTCAACGCTTCCGCCGCATCGAGTTCGACACCCTTGCCATTTTGGTAGATGTCTCCAAGCGTGTATTGGGCGACCGAAAAACCCTGTTCCGCAGCGCTTAGATACCAGCGCAGCGCCTGCTGCATGTCTGCCTCAACACCGGTGCCGGTTTCGTACGCGCGAGCCAGGGCGTTCTGCGCATTGAGTAGCCCGAGATCTGCGGCTTTTTGAAACATCGCAACAGCGCGACGAGCATCGACCGCGACGCCCTGCCCTCGCTGGTAGACCATTCCCAGGTGGTGATACGCGGTGGCGTCTCCCCCTTCGATCGCGAGTTCGAGCCAGCGACGTCCCGCCGCGAAGTCCGGGCTACTGAGCCCGACGCCGTTGACCAACAGACGACCCAGATCACTCTGCGAGCGAACGTGGCCGGCTTCAGCCGCCCGGGTGAACCATGCGACAGCGGCACTGTAGTCGCGCTTGCCCGGGTCGGCGGTCATCCACAGCGTCGCGACCTTGTGTTGCGCTTCGCGATTGCCGCTGATGGCGAGTTCGAGCACGCCGGGTGCGACCACACCCTCGGGCAGCGAAGAATGACGACGATCCGGTGAGTAATCGATCCGATTGCACGCCGACAACGACAACATCGACGACAACGACAGGGCGAGCAATCCCATCGCAAGCCAAGAACTAGAAATCGAAAGCGAACAGACAGACAAGCGCATCAACAGAGTCTCCAAACAGCCTCGCGGCCTAGATTTCGTCTCTGCTATTCGGATGCTACTGCGTGTGGGTTGAGCCCCAGATCGGAACCAGTCCCGCCTGGTTGAACGGCGCCGGTGGGCGCGGACACGCAAAACAAACGCGTGTCAAATGGTTTGGCGGGTCCAACTGCATCCGACTGAGGCGGACACGACCCAGGCTCAGCCCGTGCTTCCCAGCCCTGCAACTCGCCGGCAACTCTCCAGCACGGGTGCCGCAATGCTGCGAGCCTTTACCGCACCGGCGGCGAGGATGTCGATCACATCATCGGGTCGCTTTTCAAACTCGGCGCGACGCTCTCGCATGGGTTCGAAGTACTCGAGCACGCGTTCGAGCAGTTCGAGTTTGATGTGGCCGTAGCCCAGGCCCCCGGCGCGCGTGCGTTTCGCAAGATCCTCGCGTTCCGCCTCGTTGGCAAACAACGCGTAGATTTCGAACAGCGCTCCGGTCGGCTCTTTCGAATCTTCCATCGGAGTCGAGTCGGTGACGATCCCCATCACCGCTTTCTTGGTCTTCTTGGGCGTCGCAAGCATCGGAATCGTGTTGTCGTAACTCTTGCTCATCTTGCGCCCATCGGTGCCGGGAACCACCGCCGTAGAGTCGAGGACGTAGGCCTCGGGGAGTTTGAGGACCTCTTCCCCGTAGTTGTGGTTGAAGCTCAGCGCCATGTCTCGTGTCATCTCGAGATGCTGCTTCTGGTCCTGACCCACTGGCACGAGATCGGAATGGTAGAGCAAGATGTCTGCAGCCATCAAAACCGGGTAGGTAAACAAACCGTGATTCGTCGTATCCCCCTTGGCGATCGCATCCTTGTACGCATGGGCGCGTTCGAGCAGGCCCATCGTCGTGACCGTCGAGAGAATCCAGGTCAGCTCCGTGACTTCGGGAATATCGCTCTGCACAAAGAAGATGGCGCGGTTGGGATCGATTCCGGCTGCGAGATAGTCGAGCGCCACATCGAAGGTGTTCCGACGGCGTTGCTTGCCATCGCGCATCGTGGTCATCGAATGGTAGTCGGCGATGAAGTACATCGTCTCGCTGTGCGCGTCCTGAAGCTCGACGAACTGGCGCAAGGCACCGAAGTAGTTGCCCAGGTGCAGAGAATCGCTAGTGGGTTTGATCCCGGCCAATACGCGCATCGACTCGAACCTCGAAAAACCGCCGAAGCGGAAACTGATCAATCAATAGAGAGTTAAACGACCTGAAGCCAGTGAGCAAACTCTGGATCGCGACCGCTGACCACTCGTTCGAAGCGTTCTTGCAGCATCTTCGCGACCGGGCCGACCTCCGCCGCTCCAATGGTCTTGCCGTCCACCGCAACGACCGGCCACACCCCTGCTGTCGTTCCCGTCAAGAAAACCTCTCCGGCCTCGAGCAGTTCTTCTGGCGTGATCGGCGCCTCGCGAACCTCGAGCCCACTCGCGCGAGCCAATTCAAGAATGGTCAAACGCGTCACCCCGAGCAGGACCCGGTTGACGGGCGGGGTCAGGAGCACGCCGTCGCGATCTACCATGAAGACATTGGCGGTTGGAGTTTCCGCAACCTGCCCGTACTCGTCGATCAACAGGATTTCGTCGTGGCCGGCGGCCCGGGCCCGGGCCTTGGCCGCCATTGTGGAAACGTAGTTTGCCGCCACTTTGGCCTGGGGAGAGACGATGTCCGCGCGTCGGTTGTGGATCTGCTTTTCGATCCACAGACGGCAGGTCGCGCTGCGCGGTGGGACGGGATTGGCCTTGTGGGCCAGCACGTCGGACGTGGGATCGTAGGCCGCAATTGCGACCTGGACTTGATCGTCAACCGGGACGACATCGATTTCGATCGAGGCGATGAACGCGTTGATCTTTACAGCCCGAGCCCCGGGGTTGATACGGACCGTCTGCCTGACCGCGAGATCGAGCTCCGCGTCGGCGTAATCGAGGCGAAGACCAATCAACTCGCAGGAGCGGCGGAACCGTTCGAGATGCTCGGGCAGCCGAAACAGGGCCGCCCCCTGGGGATTCTGGTGCACACTCAAATAATCGAAGACCAGCGAGCCGCGCTGCACCGCGTGGGAGAGCACGTGGAGCGTCGCCGCGGCCCAATCGACAAACTCGCCGTTGAGCCAGATCTTGCGGTCAACCCTCGGGTTGTTCGGTTTTTGGGGCACAGCGGGACTGTATCACGCGGCCCGCTGCGGGAAAGATTCGAACAATCTCAGTCGCGATCAAATTTCTTGCAACCTCGGACGCCCTCGCGCCCACTTCCAAATGAGCACCACAAGTGAAAAAATCCGAGAACGGGAGTACCAGTCCGTGAGACATGCCATCGACTTCATGCGCAGCGCCACAAGCAGCGGCGCGTATCTCTACCGAGAGATCGTGCTTTCGGCCCTCGAACTGATTCCAGTTCGGAGCGATAGCCGGCCGCTCAGCTTCCAGACACGTCCCTGGCCGGAAATTCGGGGTTCCTGGGTGGCTGCGCCGGATGCAGTCCGCCTGCCGGGTCAAAGCCCGCAGTCGCTCTAGTCACGGAGTGCAGCGCTGAAACCCGGCGCTGCTTCGCCAGTAGTTCGGGTTCGTATGCCTTGACCCAGGTGCGCGCGGCGAGCGTCAGCGCGAAGAGCAACAAGATCCCCGCAATAATCAGAAACTCGAACGGCCCGAGAAAAAAGATCGCCGGCCGATACGAGGTGGTGATCGCAATCGCCTTGAGGACCCCGCCCAGCGCGAGGCAGGTCCAACCAGTCAGAATCAACAGATCGATCATCGGTAATACGGGCATCGAGAAGGCTCCCTTGGCTGCTCCGTCAGTATAACCTCCAGGGGAGCGGACAAGCGAAAAGTCTACCGGGCGCAGAAACCTGGAAAATCCCATGATTCGACCGGCCGCCATCCGGAAATTCGGCCAGCGAGACAAACATTTGCAGCCGAGGATGCCGAAAAGAACCCCGCGGGCTAAAATCCGCCGCCGGGTTTCTCCGACCCGTAAATTTTTCGCTGATGTAGCTCAGTTGGTAGAGCAGCTCACTCGTAATGAGCAGGTCGTCCGTTCAAATCGGATCATCAGCTCCA